>JAULZJ010000342.1:0-30215 GCA_032117435.1 Candidatus Nanopelagicales bacterium
GAGATCGTAGAAGAGCCGCGCGTCGGCCCAGGCAAGGTGTCGCAGGGAGCGAGTCACGTCGATCACGCGCGCATGGTGTCATATCCAGGTCAGGGCCCCATGCTGTCGGGCTGACCCCCGTGATCTGCGACGGTTCCACCCGGATAATCGCTCCCATGGGTTGGTCTGTGCTCCTCGTCGAGGACGACAACCTCGTGCGGGCAGCCCTCAGTGCAGGACTCGCCCACCACGGCTTCGAGGTCACTGCGGTCGCAGATGCACGCACGGCGATGGCCGCCTTCAGCACGTCAACGCCTGCGGTAGCCGTCCTCGACCTGCACCTGGGCGCCGGCCCGACCGGCATCGACCTCGCGGTCGGCATGCGCCAGCAGGTGCCGGCCGTCGGCCTAGTCCTGCTCACATCGTTCACCGATCCACGACTGCTGCGCACCTCGCTCGACACCATCCCGGAGGGAATGCTCTACCTCGTCAAGCAGTCGATCGACGACCTGTCCTTGCTTGCTGCAGCCATCGACGCCGCCCCGGATGCCGTGACCACGACTGCGACCATCGCTCCTCGATCGCCGCTCACTGCCGCTCAGGCGGACACGCTGCGACTCCTGGCGGCAGGGCTGTCCAACAGCGAGATCGCGCGAGTCCGTGTCGTCACCGAGGCCACTGTCGAGAAGACCATCGCCCGCACCGCCCAGGCACTGGGGATCGCTCACGGCGACGGCGTCAATCAGCGCGTGGCCCTCGCACGCGCCTACTTCCGCCTCATCGGGCGCACGACGTGAGCCGCGGCCCGGTGACGCTGCTCGGCGCCACACTCCGCGAGCACATCGGCGGGCGCTGGGCGGTGAGCCTGGCTCTCTTCATCATCTACGTGCCACTCGGCACGATCGCCACGATCGGCAACCTGTCGACCACCGTCCCGGGCACGGCCCTGGGCAGCATCCTCCTCGCCTCGGTCATCAGCCTCGTGCCCGTGGGCCTCATCCTCTACCTCTCCGATCTCACCTGGCTGCGCCATCGGCGGCAGAGTCCGGTGCCTGTCCTCACTGTCGTAGCGCTGGGCGCCATCATCGGTTGCGCGCGGTCCGGATCGATGTACGCCGCCTCACTCTGGCTCGGCATCCAGGAGCCGGACGCCGCCCTGGCGTGGACGCGCACGATCAGTGGGGGACTCCAGGGTGCCGCGGTCTATCCGCTCGCTGTCCTCGCATTCTCCTTGGTCGCCACCTACCGGGATCAGCGTCGTCAGCTGATCTCCGCTCAGCTCTCCTGGGAGACGCGGCGCCTACAGGATGCTCGGGAGTGGGGTGAGATCCGCGCAGGGGTGATCGCACCACTGTCCGGCGAACTCCTGGCCATGGGAAGCGACCTCGACCAGCGAGTGATCAGCATCGATGAGGCATCCACGGCAGTGCGGCAACGCGCCCACGAGCTCTGGGGTGAGGCGCAGCCCAGGCCGCGCGAGCCGCGCATCCACCTCGGTGCGGCCATCATCGCGTCGCTGCGTATACGCCCCTTCGCCACCTGGCTCATCCTCACCCTCTGGCTGCCTACCGCCCTGGGAACGGCCCTCGCCGTGGGCGAGATTCCCCGCGCGCCCCTGGGGGCTCTCCTCTCGGCGGTATTCATCGCGATGGCCTTCGAGGCCGCCAACGCCGTCGTGCGCCGTTGGCCGCGGACCTGGCCTATCGCAGTTCCCCTGGGGCTGGTCGCGGCGATCGTGCTCACCAGTCCGTCACTGGCCGTCGTCGGCGGAATGCCCGAACAGGGTCGTGCTGAGTACTCCGTCATCAACGCCGTCTGGCTCACCCTGCTCGTCGTGCTCTCGGCAATCGTCGTCGGCGCACTGCGGCGCGGTGAGGAAGTGCTCGCTGACATGCACCTCGCGGTCGATGCCGCGAGTGTCGAGACCCTTGCGCAGGAGGAGGAGCGACGACGCATCGTGCACGAGGTGGCTTCGGCACTGCACGGCACACTTCAGGGCCGACTCGTGAGCCTTCCGGATCCTGACACCGCCGGCGATGCCGTACGCGAGACCCTCGCGCTCCTGCAATCGGGTGGTGCGATCACATCGCCCACACGAGTGCGGGACGCGGTGGCATCAGCCCTGGAGCCGTGGGACTCGCTCCTGGAGTTCTCCATCGAATGCAGCGACGAGGTCGTCCCCTCCTCTGTCGCCCAGGCCATCGTTGATGTCCTTGAGGAGTGCGTCTCCAATGCCTTTCGCCATGGGCATGCACGCCATGTGCACTGTCGAATTTCACCCGTCGACGCTGCCATGGAGGTCACGGTCATCGACGATGGCCGCGGTGGCGTGGCTGGCGAGGAGCTCCCGGGACTCGGCTCTCGAATCCTCGACCGCTGCGGCACGTGGTCGAGGAGCTACGGCGCTGCAGGCACGACAGTGAGCATCGTGATCCCCGCCTGACCTAGAGTGAGGCGGTGCTCCGCAGGTCAGTAGTCGCGATGTGCGTCGTCTTCGCGCTCGCCGGCACCCCCGCGGCACTGGCCGAGGATGACCCCCGGCCGCCGGTCAGGCGGACTCTCACGTTGCTGCTCCCCGACACCGGCATGGCGGTTGTCCCCCTCGCCTATCGCGTCCGGGCGACACCGTCCGCGGGGGCCACCCGCCTGCGCGCCGCGGTGCAGGTGCGCTCCGCTCGGGGGTGGGTCACCCTGCGTAGTTCGGCTCCCGACGGCAGGGGTTCCGCGGCCGGCTCCCTCGTGAGCAATCGCCCGGGCGAGAAGACCTACCGAGCGGTCCTCATGTCACCGCAGGGCCGCATGCTGGCCACCACTTCCCCCGCCACCGTGACCTGGTCGCGACTGGAGCACCGTGTCACGCTGCAATGCGACCGTGAGAGTGCGCTCATCGGCGTGGACATCCCGTGCACGATTCGCGTGTCCCCCGCAGTGCGCCTTGACGACATGATCGCGGTACTCCAGCTCCGAGGACGCACCGACTGGCTCCTCGTCGAAGCGTCTCGACTGCGCACCGACGGCGAGATCCGGACACATGTCAGCGGGTTCGTCCCTGGACTTGCCGAGTACCGCGTCATCCTCTTGCATAACGCGCGAGTGCAGGCGGAGTCGGCCATCGTCACCGTCGCCTACTCCGCCGGCGGCTAGTCTCGGGGCATGACCTTCTCCATCGTCGCTCGCAGCGCTGATGGGCAGCGCTGGGGCGTGGCCGTCGCGAGCAAGTTCCTCGCCGCGGGTGCGGTAGTTCCGGGAGTGCGTGCCCCACTCGGTGCCATCGCCACGCAGTCCTTCGCCAATCTGCGCTACCTCCCGGACGGCTTCGCACTTCTCGCTGAGGGTCGCTCCGCACATGAGGCACTTGAGGCACTCGTCTTGGCCGACGATGGCCGCGCGCAGCGCCAGGCTGGGATCGTCGACGGCCGCGGTGGCGCCGCGAGTTTCACGGGCGAGGACTGCCTGCCGTGGGCTGGCGGCGTCATCGGTTCGAGTTATGCCATCCAGGGCAACATCCTCACCGGAGCAGACGTGGTGAGTGCGATGGAGCGCGCCTTCCTCGCGAGTGATCCCGCGGATCCCCTGGCCCTGCGGCTGCACGCGGCACTCCTTGCCGGTGATCGCGCCGGCGGCGACTCCCGCGGCCGTCAGAGTGCTGCGATCCTCGTCGGTGGAGTGGGTGCCGGCTACGGCGGCGGCAGCGACATCGCCGTCGACCTGCGGGTCGACGACCATCCGGATCCGGTCGTCGAACTCGGTCGTCTGCTGCGCATCCACGACCTGCTCTTCGGCAAGCCCACCGAGACCTGGCCCCTGGAGGACGAGGCAGCCGACCGGCTTCGCCGAGCACTCGACACCCTGGGCTACGCCGACCCGGATCTCACTCGGGCGCTCGAGCACGCGGCAGGGGTGGAGAACCTCGAGGAGCGGCTCGTGCCGGGCGCTATCGACCCGGTCGTCCTCGCCTATCTCGAGGAGCGGGCCTCCGAGCGCTGACTAGGGCGCGGAGAGGAAGTCGACGATGAGTCGGCTCGTGCGCTCCGGCTCGTCGTGCAGCACCCAGTGGGTCGCGTCGTCGAAGAACTCCACGCGGACGTCATCGCACAGGGCCGCACTCGGTTCCACCATCGTGTCGCTCAGCGCGACATCGCGCCGACCCCAGATGATCATGGTGGGGACGTGGACGCGCTTGTCAGCGAGGCGCTCAGGACGCCGCCGGACGGACGCGCGATACCAATTCATCATTCCCGTGCCTGCCCCTGGATGACTCCATGCGTCCTCTAGCTGCTCGAGGTAGCGCGCGTCGAAGGAGCCGGGATTGCCGGTCTTGGCGATCGTGCGCGCGAAGCGCCCCCGCGTGCGCTTGCCGAAGGCCAAGCGCTCGGGGAGCCACGGCGCCTGGATCGCGAAGATGTACCAGCTCTTGCGCAATTGCTTCTTGTTGCCCTTGACCTCGCGAGCGAAAACGCTCGGATGGGGGACATTGGCGACGACGAGCTTCTCCACCAGATCGGGGCGCGTGAGACCGAGCCACCACGCGACGGCCGCGCCCCAGTCGTGGCCGACGACGAAGGCCCGATCCCGGCCGAGTGCGGCTACGAGTCCCGCGGCGTCGGCGCTGATCTCTTCGATGCGATAGGCATCGATGCCCTCGGGCTTCTCGCTCGTGCCGTAGCCGCGCTGGTCCGGGGCCACCACGCGGAAGCCCGCTCGCGCCAGCGCCACCATCGTGCCTGCCATGCCGCGCCAGAACTCCGGGAAGCCATGCAGGGCGACGACGAGGGGGCCCTCCTCCGGACCGGCGAGCGCGCAGTGCAGGCGGATGCCATTGGTGAGGATGTCGCGGTGCTCGATGTCGATGCCGTCGATGGTCTCGATGAGGCTCACGTAGCGAGACTAGACCCCGTCGGGCCACGAACCCGTCCCTGGCATCCTGTCCTCCATGACCGGGTTCGGCTTCACCATCGGAGCTCGTAGCGGAGTGGCGCGCACCGGTGTGATCACCACACCGCACGGCGAGATCCGCACGCCGGCCTTCATCCCCGTCGGTACGAAGGCGACGGTCAAGGCCCTGCTGCCCGAGACGGTGCGCGACCTGGGCGCTCAAGCTGTCCTGGCCAACGCCTACCACCTCTATCTGCAGCCCGGCCCCGCCATCGTCGACGAGGCCGGTGGGCTGGGTGCCTTCATGCACTGGGACGGGCCGACCTTCACCGACAGCGGCGGCTTCCAGGTGCTGTCCCTCGGAGCCGGCTTCAAGAAGGTCCTGGCCATGGACTCCGGCCAGCGCGATGATGACGTCATCGCCGAGGGCAAGGAGCGCCTCGCACGAGTCGACGACGATGGCGTCACATTCCGGTCCCATCTCGACGGCTCCGAGCACCGATTCACGCCGGAGGTGTCGATGCAGGTGCAGGCCTCCATCGGCGCAGACATCGCCTTCGCCTTCGACGAACTGACGACACTAAACAACACGCGTGACTATCAGGTCATGTCCCTGGAGCGCACGCGCCTATGGGCCGAGCGCTGCATCGTCGAGCACGATCGCCTGCGCTCCACTGACCGGCCCTACCAGGCGCTCTACGGCGTCATCCAGGGTGCGCAGTACGAGGACCTCAGGCGTACGGCGGCGCGCGACCTGGGTGCCATGCCCTTCGATGGCTACGGCATCGGCGGTGCAATCGAGAAGCGCAACCTCTCCGACATCGTCGGCTGGGTGACGCAGGAGCTACCGGAGGGCAAACCGCGGCACCTGCTGGGCATCGGGGAGCCCGGCGACCTCTTCGCGGGCGTCGCCGCGGGAGCCGACACCTTCGACTGCGTCTCCCCCTCGCGGGAGGCGCGCAACTCAGCCGTCTACACCCCCACGGGTCGCTTCAATCTCCTCACCAGCGCCCATAAGCGCTCATTCGAGCCCATTGACGCCGAGTGCGACTGCTACACCTGCACGCACTACACCCGCGCCTATCTCCACCATGCCTTCAAGGCGAAGGAGATGATTGCATCCACCCTTGCGACGATTCACAACGTGCGATTCACGGTGAGACTCGTCGACGTGATGCGCACAGCGATCGAGCAAGGCGACTTCGAGGCGCTACGCGATGAGTTCCTCGGCCGCTACTACGCGGGCACAGCGTCGGCATAGGTCGGCTCACGCCGCTTGACCCAGCCGATGACGGCGTATGACACGGGCAGCAGCACGATCTCGACAAGAGTCTTGTAGGCGAAGCCAAATGCGACGTAGATGAGGAATTCCTCGCCGGTGATGACGCCGTAGAAGGCGATGGTGCAGAAGACGATCGTGTCCGCGAATTCGCCGACCGCAGTGGATCCGAGGAGTCGCAGCCACAGAGCCTTCTCCTGGGTGCGCTCCTTGATCTTAACCAGCACCCACGCATTGAGCAGCTGGCCGACGAGGTAGCCGGCCACGCTCGCGAGAACGATTCGAGGGACGAAGCCCAGCACCGACTCGAAGGCCTCCTGATTGCCCCACGCCTCGGCCGGCGGCGAGATCTGCACGAGCCAGAAGGTGAGCGCCGCGAGGATCGACATCGCGAAGCCGATGAAGATCGCCTTGCGTGCAGCCTTGAACCCGTAGACCTCGCTCAGGATGTCGCCAGCGATGTAGACGAGGGGGAAGAGGAAGACCCCACCATCGGTGATGATCGGCCCGAACTCGATGAGCTTGACCGCACCGATGTTGGAGATGAGCAGCAGGCCGACGAACACGCCCACGATCACCGGGTAGAGACCGCGGCTGGTCGCGGCGAAGTGGGTGGGTTGATGGCTGCTCATCGCGCCGTCATTTAACCAGCAGGATCACTCGCCCGCGAAGCGAGGATCGCGGCGCTCCCGGAAGGCCGCGAGGCCTTCAGCGAAGTCCGCGCTCGTCCACGCGGCTCGCCGCAGGGACGTGAGGCGTTCGAAGGTCCCGCTCTCCAGTGGGCGCGCGTCGGTGAGCGCATTCATCTCCGCCTTGATGGCGCGGATGGACAGGGGCGCGAGCGATGCAATGCGCTCGGCCAAGGAGCGCCAGGCGCCCTCGAAGGATTCGCTGTCATCAGCAAGCCGTGTGACGGTCCCTGCGAGCTGCGGGGAGTCCGCGGCCAAGGGCTGCGCGGTGAGGAACATCTCCTTGGCGACATTGAGTGGCACCGCTCCGAGGAACTGCGCGACACCGTCGGTGTGATACGGCACACCGAGGCGGGCGGGCGTGATGGCGAAGGTGGCCGCGCGCGTGGCCACGATGAGGTCACAGGCGAAGGCCAGGTTGCAGGCCGCACCCCAGGCGCCGCCCTCGACGGCGGCGATGACAGGGAAGGGCGCGGCGCGCACCGCGCGTACGAGGTGCTCCACGGGCGAGGTCCAGGCAAGTGGATCCTGGCCATCGGTGGGCAGGTCGTCGATGTCGTGCCCCGCCGACCATGTGCTCACGCCTGGCTCAGCCCGCAGGACAAGGACTCGACACTGGGCTCCCTCGATCGCTGACGTGAGCTCGTCGGCCATGGCGTGGCTCAGGGCATTGCGACGCTCGACATGCGCCATGGTGATGACGCGGAGGGAACCATCGTCGAGGACGTTCGTCAGTGGCATGGGGGAAGCCTAGGTGGGTCAGCCTAGGTCGACACTGGAGCACCTCGGCGAGGTGGCGAAGGCATCCCGGATGTCACCGTCGGCGGAGCCCACGAGTTCGCCCAGGGAATCCTTGACGAGGACGCCGGCCTCGTAGGTGGACTTTGCGGCCGCAGCGGCTCGCAGCCACTCCAGACCGGCGGAGACGGGATCACCCGCTCCCTGAGCCGCATCGACGTGACCCATCGCCTCGTCTTTGGCCATACCTAGAGCGTCGAGGCGCTCTTGCAGGACCGGAATGGCCACCGCGGCGTCGACGTAGTCGATCGGGACTCCACCGAGTGCGGTGCCGAGTCCGTCGGCAGCAGCCTCGACGCCATCGAGTTGCCCGGGAATCTGCTGCTGGAACTGCTCTCCGATGGAAGCGGGGTCCTCGGCGTCGTACTCCAACGAGCCTGCGACATCGACGACACTGGCGATGAGTGCGTCACGGGCGGCGCAGACTTCACCGGCCCACAGGATGATCTCCGGGGTGGGTGTCGGGGTGGGCGTCGGCGGTCGAGTGGGCGAAGCCTGGGTCGCGGAGGCACTCGGGCCAGTCACCGCCGCAGGCTCGCTCTCCGCTCGCGACGCCCAGATTCCGGCGGCCACCAGGAGACCCAGGAGGGCCACTGCCCCGACGGCCACGGCCCATTTCGGCATGACCGTCATCGTCCTCGTCCGGGCGCCCGGTGTCTACCGCGTTGCCCGGTCAGGCTGAGGGGAAGCCGCTAGGTTCGGTTCATGACGTCGCCGGCCGCCAGTCGGGATCTCACCCCCGAGGAGCGCCGGCACTTCCGGACCTCCCTGCTGTGGGTGGCCTTCATCGTCGTGGTCATCGTCGCATTGCAATTGCCGCTTCCCGACGTAGTCACGATCGGCCCTACCTGGCTGGTCCCCTTCATCGAGCTCGCCGGCATCCCCATCGTGGCGGTGCTCTACCTCGTGGCCGGTGAACACAAACGCCTTGTCACCGGCACGATGACGGGGTTTCTCATCTTCCTCGTGCTCGCCAGCGTCATGAACGCCGTCCTTCTCCTCATCAACCTCGTGAATGGCTACACGGAGTCCGGTGCCGCGCTGCTCTTCGCCGGCTTCGCGGTGCTCATCGTCAACGTGCTCAGCTTCGGCATCGTCTACTGGTGGATGGATGCCGGTGGCCCTGTCGCGCGCATGGAGGGCCGGTCGACGGCCAAGGACTTCCTCTTCCCCCAGCAGGGCATGGACGGCATGGAGTCATGGCGGCCCGCGCTCTTGGATTACCTCTTCACGGCGTACACCAACATCATCGCGTTCAGCCCCACGGACACGATGCCGCTGTCGCACCGGGTGAAGGTGCTCTTCGTCATCCAGTCCTCCACCGCCGTCGTCACGATCGTGGTGACCCTGAGCAGGGCCATCAACCTCATTCCCGGAGCGACACCCGGGTCCTAGGGCCAAGCCTCAAGCAGGCAGTCGCCACTCGGGGGCCCAAGTGGCTGCGCCCTCGACGAGGTCCGCGCCGATCGCGCCGAGGATCGGCGTGAACTTGAATCCGTGGCCGGAGCAGGGCGACATGATCACCACCGGGCCGCGGCGGTCGAGGATGAAGTTGCTGTCATCGGTCATGGTGAAGAGGCATGACGCCGCGGAGGCAATGTCGGTGTCCGCTCCGGGCAGCCACCGGCGTGCGTAGTCGGCAGCGACTGCGACGGCCTCCTCGGGCACATCGAGGGTGCGGGCATCGAGGTCCTCGATCAGGTCCATCGTGTCGATGCCCACCTTGACTCCCTCGCCCGGCGACTCCAGGCCGTAGGCGCCGTAGGCGAAGGTGTGATTGATCGCATCGGACCCGACATGGTGCACGAAGGAAGGGAATACGAAGCCCGGGCGAATGGCGAAGTGCACGGGGGCCTGCGCGGTCACCTGAAGCCGGGGAAGCGTGATGCCAAAGGCTCCGAGGCCAGCCAGCTCGGGGAGCCATCCACCGGCGGAGACCACAACAACTCGAGCCGTGAGAACGCCGTGCGCCGTGAGGACCCGCACTCCCTCTCCATCGGGTTCGATGGCGAGGGCTGGCTCATCGAAGCGCAGGGCCGCACCGGCTTCCTCCGCAAGGCGCAGCAGTGTGTCGATCGTGCGATCCGCGAAGACCCGGCCGCCGTCGGGCGAGTAGATGACGGTCTCGTCGAAGTCCATGCCGGGCCAGCGCTCGCGCGCCTGGTCGGGCGTGAGCCGATCGAAGGCCCAGTCCCCCGCCCTTAGCGTCGCTTCGATCTCATCGATCGCGGTCGGGAATCCGTGATCGAGTTGCCCTGTCTGCTCGAGCAGCGTCGCACCCGACTCACGCTCGAGCTCCCTCCACATCGGGAGGGCCTCTGCGGCAAGCCGTGAATAGAGGGGGTCGCGATAGGCCACGCGGAAGATTCGCGTCGCACCATGTGAGGAGCCCCAGGCATGGCCTCGGCTGAAGCGCTCGAGCAGCACGACCTCACGTCCCCGCTGCGCGAGGTGCCACGCGGTGGACGCGCCAGCGGCTCCCGCTCCGATGACGACGACGTCGGCTCCCATGGTGAAAGCCTAGGACGAGGCGGGTGATGTGAGGGCAGCCTGAGCGGCGAGAGGGTTGCGCATGATCTCCTGGTAGCGCACGGCATCGCTGATGACCTCCCCACTAGCCAACCGGCCCGAGGCGACGGCCGCGGTGAAAGCGGCGTAATCGCTGGAGACCTGATCGGCGTAGCGGAGAGCAAAGGTGCGAATGGCCTCGTCGAATACCGTGGAGCTCCCTAGGTAGGCGGAAATGGCGATCGCATCGCCCGTGCGCGCATGGGCTCGCGCGAGCACATGCCCGCACAGTCCGGCGTACGACGACATGCTCGCGGGGACGAAGCCGGACGGGTCCGGCGACCACTTCATGTCACGCAGTTGGCGGACGTAGTACTCCCGCCCCAACTTGCCCGTCACCCAACCGAGGAACGAGTCACTCGCGGCCTGCATGAGTCGCTGCCCCTCGACGACGCGCTCACCCATCTGCACGTACGCCGAAGGAGCGGTGTACGGCTCGAGCACGGAGTGCTGCGCCTGCTTCAGCTGGAGAGTGAGAATGTCTTCGGCATCGCGGCCCTGCAGCAAGAGCACCCAGGCGAGCAGGCCCACACTGCCCACGCCGACCACCTTGTGACCCAGATCCATGACCTCATAGCGCTCGAGGAGTGCACGACGATCCGGAGCCAGGCTTTCGAGATAGCCCGGCAGGGATCCCATGATGAGGTTGCGCGCCATGGTGTCATCGGGTACCCGCACGATGAGTGGGGGATCATTGATGAATTCACGGCGACCATCCACGACCGTGGTGAGCTTGCGCACTGCGGTCCATGCTGTGCGCGCCTGCGCCTTGGCGACCGTGCGCCGCACGACCTTCTCCCCGATCTTGCCACCCGAGCGCTGGCCCCAGGACTCCATAGTGGAGGAGTCGACGCGGTCGTACCAGATGTCGATCTCCTTCATAGCGGCGTACTCAGCCATGGAGAGTCGATACTGACGCGCACTGGCGAGCGCCGCGTCGGCAATCACACCCTCGGCATAGCCATTGTCGCGGGCCGCAAGGACGAACGAGGTGGCCAGGCGCTTGACGTCCCATTCGAAGGGTCCTGCATTGGTCTCGTCGAAGTCGTTGACGTCGAAGACCGGCACGCGATCAGGTGCTGCGAAGAGGCCGAAGTTCGACAGGTGCGCGTCACCACAGAGCTGGACCTGGAGTCCACTCGAGGGTGCAGCGCCAAGGTCGCTCGCCATGATGATCGCTGTTCCTCGATAGAAGGTGAAGACACTCACGCCCATGCGCTCGTGACGCAGGGGAAGCAGGGCGGGAAGGCGCGATTGCTCCTGCTCTTCCAACTGGGCGACGGGGTCGGGGCGATCGGCGACAGGCTCGTAGGCGCCCTGGGCCTTGCGGGGCAGGGCTGCTCTCGCCGCCTTGCCGCGCTCGACGCGTTGGGCCGGGGTGCGATAGGTGCCGAAGGTGAAGATGCTCGGGGGCTCAGCCTGCAAGGTCATGCCCGGAGCGTACGTCCTGCCGCGACGAGCCCGGGGGCGGTGGTGCGATGGGGATCGAGCGGAGTGACCAGCCGTCGCAGCGCACCTCGCCAGCCCGTGGCCTTGCGGACGGCGCGATCCACCTGACCCGCAGCGCGCCACGCCTCCTCCGCGACCGCCGGGTCCACCGGTCCGGGGCCGTAGAGGGCAGGCCCCGCCAGGCGCGCCAAGGTCACGACATGCCACTGCACGTCGTCGGGCAGATCCGCCGGGTACTCGGCGTCCGGTGCGGGTGCGTACGAGAGTGGGAGTGCCAGCCATGACTCAGCGAGCAGCAGGCGAGTCCAGCGCCATGCGCCGGCCACGTCGGCGCGGGGGTCACTCGGCGCGCGCAGGCGACGTCGGACAGCACGCCGACGCGCGGCGACGTAGAGGATCCAGGCAAGCCCGAGGAGCGCGACGACGCCCGGCACCATGAGCGCCCACGGGACGGAGGTGCCGGCCTCGGGCTCGACAGTGCCCCCTGCCGTGTCAGGGTCACCCTCGCTCCCGCCCCCGGATGCGTCACCCCCCGTGGGTGTCGGTGCCGGCTCCGGGCGATTTGGCACCTCCTCGGGCGTCAACGGACGCACGACGGCATCTCGACCCGCGGTCACATCCTGCGGACTCGGCTGGAAGGCCACCCAGCCCAGGCCGCTCAGGCGTGCCTCGGGCCAGATACTCGCCTCGGACGCGATGACGGTGCGCACGCCTGCCGCACTCTCCTCGCCGACGGGGGGGAAGCCGATGACCAGACGGGTCGGCACGCCCCACGAGCGCCCGATGATCGCCCAGATCGCGGCGTACTGCTCCTGGAGTCCCACGCCTTCGGCGAGGACGCGATTGAGCCCGGCGTAGGAGCGATCGGGAGGCCCCACGGCGAGTGCCTGGGGCGGCGCCGCGGAATAGCGCGGATCGCGTAGTTCCTCGCTCAGTCGGACGAGCTGCTGCCAGGTGCCGCTCTCCTCCGCAGCCACAAGATCTGCGAGCGCGGCCATCGCTCCCGTGAGCGGACCGGGGATGGCAACAGCCGGATCGAGTCCTGCGCTCAATGCCGGCCCCGCAGCCCGGACGCTCTCGCGATCGGCCACGGCGAGCGAATATCGGATGTCGAAGGAGTAGTCGATGGGCGAGGAGACGGAGGCGACGACACCGGTCGCCGGATCCGCTCGAGTTGCCACGGGTGACAGCACCTGGCTGACGCGCTGGGGCACCGGCACCCACTGGCCGGGCAGGCCGACTCCGACCGTGACTCTCGTGCTCGCGACGTAGGAGTCCGTCGGCCTGCCCAACTCCTCGGGCGGGATCTCGTCACCGGGCACGCCATATGTCGGCGGTGAGAGCCAGGCGATCCCGTTGTACGTCGCGAACGTCGACCAGGTCGGGCGGTTGAGCGGGGCGTCACGGCTCGTGGTCGCGGTGAAGAGCACGCGCCCAGCCTCGGCGGGATCGAGCTGCCAGCGCGCAGCGATGAGGAAGGGATCGGGCACACCGCCGTCCGTGCGCGAATCCTGGGTCGCGGATCCGAAGAGGTCGATCGTGCGCGGCACCTGGTGCGGCACCGACTCCGTGACGGCGTACGTCGCGAGCGCGGCGACGGTGATCGTGATGACCGTGAGCACCTCGGCCCACCGCGCTGGACGGACCGCGCCATCCCCATTCCAGGGCCCCAGCAGGATGAGCAGGAGAGCGAGCGCGAGGCCCGTGAAGGCGGTGAGCACTCCCGCCTCGATGGTGCCTGTCATGCCGGCCGCCAGTGCGCCGGCGAGTAGTCCCAGCGACGGGAGTGCGGCTGATGCCGGTCGCGGCCCGAGCACGAGCACCTGAGCCAGCCACGTGCCCAGAAGGATCGACCCGCTCAGCATCGCGCTCACCAGCAGTGACGCTGGGGCGTAGCCCCCGGGACCGATCAGGATCCCGATGAACACGCCCATGATGGCGACACCGAGACCGGCCCATCGGCCGAGGGCGACGGTGACTGCCATGACCGCGATGACCAGCGGTGCGTAGACGAAGCCGGTCAGGCTGCCTTCCACGATGATGGGCATCGCCAGGGCCACCAGGAGCGCAGGCAGGGCAGCGACGACGCCCAGGCCCCAGCGCTGGCCGGCTGTGCGAATCGGCGCCGCATCGACGCGCGTCCGGGCATGGGTGCGGGTGACGCTCATGGGCGCATCACCGAGACAGCGGGGATCCGATCCCACCATCCGAGGACCCCCTGTCCTCGGATGACGATGGTGGTCGCTCGATTCACTCGGAGCAGACGGGTGTCGACTCCCGACGATCCGCGCTCAACGAGTGCGAGCAGGTCGAGCACCGCGGTGGATCGCCCGCCACCGTGGGTGGCTCGCTCGCCCGCCGTAGTGATCACCTCGACATCCAGGCCCGACGAGGATGCGACGGAGGCGAGCGAGGCAGTGAAGTCGACCGCCTCTTCGAATTCGTCGGACGAGGTATAGGCGCGATCCTCCGAGACGAGCACGAGGCTGATCCTCGGTCGAGTGATGTCGACGTATTGGCGCATCATGAGCTTGCCCGTCTTAGCAGACGAGCGCCAGTGCACATGCCGGAGCTCGTCTCCGATGACGTACTCGCGGAGCGTGGCGAAGGTGGTCGTCCCCATCTCCGCCGATCCTCCGAAGTCGGCCAGTGCGGAGGGCAGGGCCGCAAGCGACACGGCCCGTGCACGCGGCACGACGAGCAGGGTCACGCCCTCGAGCTCGCCCACTCGACGCTGCAGCAGTCCCCAGGGGTCGACACGCTCGAGCGCCCAAGGCCCCAGGCTCACGGGGCCGCGACGCTGGGTCGGCACCGGGACATCGGCGTGGATGCCCGTCTCATCCCAGATGACGGGGTGCGAGGGTCCGGCAGCATCGCGCATGCGCAGCCCGCGCCGATGCGCACGGCTCGCCTCCACGTCGACGCGCACGACATTGTCGGAAAGTCGCTCCACGCGCGGCAGCGCCACCGCCTGCGCGAACGCGGGCCCACCGCCGGAGACGAGGAAGACGGACACGATCAGCAGGAGGAGCGCACCCGAGGCGAGACCAAGTCCCTCGGGATAGCCCAGCCCGATGCCGAGGCCCGCCGACACCACGATGACGGCGACGACCCCCCAGCCTCGAGCGGTGAGTCGGGTCACCCGACCGGCACTCCCGAGACGACCTGCTCGATCACCTGCGCCCGGATGCCGGCATCCGCCTCGACGTCGGCGAGCACCAGGCGATGGGCAAGCACGGGTACGGCGAGCCGTTGCACGTCGACCGGAGAGGCATATGTGCGACCCGTCATGGCCGCAGCCACCTGCGCAGCTCGCAGCAGCCCCACGCTGCCGCGGGGACTCGCGCCCAGGCGCACCCCCGGGGTCGTCCGCGTTGCCGCGACGAGCCGCACGACGTACTCCATGACCGAGTGATCCACGTGGACTCCGCGCGCCAGCGCCACCATGCGCCGGATGTCATCCGCACTGCCGACCGACGTCAGCTCGTCGACGCTGAGACCGTGGTGGCTGTTGGCCAGCACTTGGACCTCGGACTCCAGGTCCGGATAGCCGATGGAGATGGACATGAGGAAGCGATCGAGTTGCGCCTCGGGCAGGGGAAAGGTGCCATCCATCTCGATCGGGTTCTGCGTCGCGAGCACCATGAAAGGGCGCGGCACAGGATGCGTGACGCCGTCGACGGTGACGGTGCGCTCCTCCATGACTTCGAGCAACGCTGATTGAGTGCGCGGCGAAGCACGGTTGATCTCATCCGCGAGGACGACGTGCGCGAATACGGGCCCCGGATGGAATTCGAAGGTCCCCGATCCCTGGTGGAAGATCGACACGCCCGTGACATCGCTCGGCAGCAGATCGGGGGTGAATTGGATGCGATGCCACGACATGCCCAGCGTGGCCGCGATGCTGCGGGCGAGCGATGTCTTGCCCACACCGGGCACGTCCTCGAGCAGGAGGTGCCCCTCGGCCAGCAGGCAGGTGACGGCCAGGGAGATGACCTCGCGCTTGCCCTGGATGAAGCCGGCGACGTTGTCGATGATGGCCTCGGCGTTCGCGGCGAAGCGTGTCGCCTCCTCAGCGGTCAGGGGGGGCTGCGCACTCATCCGGCCACCCTAGGGGACCCCCACGTGCTGCGGGCAGATGGCGCATTATGGAACCTAATCGGGGCAGGATGTGAGGAGGTCGATCGTGAGCGAAAGCATCATCGTCGGGTACGACGGTTCCGAGCACTCGAGCCTGGCGGTCGGCTGGGCAGCCGCTGAAGCGGTATCCCGCGGCGTGCCCCTCACCCTGGTGGCCGCGACCACCATCCCCCTGGAGGGGATGCGATTCGGCGGATCCGTCCTCAGCCCCGACGCCATCGACGACCTCCTCGAGCGACTGAGGGTCGCAACCGAGTCAAGGGCTGATGAATCGCGCGCCGCGTATCCCGGCCTCGACGTCCAGGTCAAGGTCGCTCTGGGCAGCCCGTCGTCCGTCCTCGTCGAGGCCAGCGCCAATGCCGCCCTCGTCGTCCTCGGCAGCCGCGGCATGGGCGGCTTCCGCGGCCTGCTCCTGGGATCGGTCGGCGTGCAGGTCGCGAGCAGCGCAGCGTGTCCGGTCGTGGTGATCCGCAAGGTGCCTGGCGAGTCGGCGAAGACGATCGTCGTCGGAGTCGACGGCTCCGAGTTGTCACTCGCCGCATTGGACTTCGCATTCGCCATGGCGGATCGGCGTGGCTGGTCGGTGCGCGCAGTCCATGCCTGGGAGGTACCCGCGTACGACGTGATCGCCGCGCCCGCCGGACCTCCACCCTTCGACGTCGCGGAGTTCGAGGCTGCCGAGCAGCGAGCCTTCGCCGAGTCGCTCGCCGGTCTGCGGGAGCGCCATCCGGGCGTGCCCTTGGAGGAGGTCATGGCCAAGGGCCAGTCGGTCCGAGCCATCCTCGATGCGTGCGACGATCCGGCGCTCATCGTGCTCGGCACTCGCGGACGCGGTGAGTTCCTCGGCGCGCTGCTCGGCTCCGTGAGCCAGGGAGTACTGCACCGAGCCAAGGCACCTGTCGCCGTCGTCGGACCCCAGGAGGGTCGCGCGTGACCGACGTGCACGTCGATCGTTCGATCATCACGGTGGCCGATCTGCGCCACTTCCCCGTCATGACAATCCGCTCCGGCGACACCCGGTGGGACGCCTGGCAGTTGATATTCGTGTCGGGCATGCGCAATCTCGCCGGCCCCAGGGTCCGCGAGGCCCATCGCCCTGCTCACCGCCGCTGACATCGTCGAATGGGTCTCGCGGGACTGACTCAGTTGGCCTTGCCGGCGTCATGCGCGTGGGCATGCGCTTCGGCATGCTTGCGTGCGATCCCCCTGGTCAGACTCGTGAAGAGTCGCACAGACGAGGACAGGAGGACCACGGTGAAGATCATCTGGGTGAGCACCACGCCACGAGCGAACTGACCCTGGGCGGCGATGTCGCCGAAGCCGATGGTCATGAGCGTGGTCATCGTGAAGTAGACGGCGTCGAGGGGAGTGGTGAGCCCCACAATCTCCCCCGGGTACTCGGTGATGGCCAGATAGGTCGCGGCGAAGAGCAGCACGGACTCGACGACCATGACGCCGATGACGGCAGTGCGCTCACCGATCGGGTTCATGTGATTGCGCCGCAGATCGCGGACGAGCATGTCGATGAAGGCGAAGGCCAGGATGAGCAGTGTCGCGACGAAGAGCGCCACTTGGAGTCCCGGCAGGCGCGTGCCGGTGACCCACAGGCTCGCCTGGGCGACGATGAGCGCCCCTGCACTCACAGGCGGCACATAGACAGCCCAGCGGCCCAGCCGTGACATCTCCCCTCCCGGTGGTCAGTCGTAGGCGAGGGTAGCCTTCCCCCATGGCCTCGCAGGATCGACTCGTCTGGATCGACTGCGAGATGACCGGACTCGACTTGGCCAAGGACCAGCTCGTCGAGATCGCCGTCATCGTCACCGAGGCCGACCTCACCGAGCTGGATGCCGGGATCAGCATCATCATCCGGCCCGATGACCTGTCAGTCCTCGAGGACATGGACCCGGTGGTGGTCGACATGCACACCTCCTCCGGCCTGCTCGAGGTCATCCCCGAGGGGGTCTCCCTGGCAGAGGCCCAGGACCAGGTGCTCGCCTACGTCCGCCAGCACGTGCCGGAGGCCCGCAAGGCTCCCCTCGCGGGATCGAGCGTCTACGTCGACCGCGGCTTCCTGGCCCGCGACATGCCCGATCTCGACGCCCACCTTCACTACCGGCTCATCGATGTCTCCTCCATCAAGGAGATCTCACGTCGCTGGTATCCGCGTGTCTACTTCAACTCCCCGGAGAAGAAGGGCAACCATCGCGCGCTCGGCGATATCCGCGAGTCGATCGCCGAGCTGCGCTATTACCGCGACGCGGTCTTCGTGCCACCCCCCGGTCCGGACTCCGAGTCAGCGCGGGCTACTGCCGCCGGGCACGTCGTCGACCACGGCTGACGCCTTCGTCGCAATGCCGACGATGATGCACAGCAGTGCGAGCGCGACGATCGGGATGTAGGGGAATAGCACCACGATCCGTGGCATGAATGGCTGGGCGACACCGGACTCCGAGACGCAGAGCAGCGCGACGCCGGCGACGACGAGTAGGACTCGCGCCCAAGTAGGCCCGAGGGCGAGACGCGGCGAGGCACGGCCCAGCAACCCGGCCAATCCCTTCGCGAGGCGGGCCAGCGCGGGAGCGGCGAACCACACGACGGCGAGCACGACAGCCGCGACGGCGATGTGCTGCAGCCACCACAGCAGGCTCAGGGACGCGGGCGCAAGGACGAGGGCCAGCATGCCGGCGATGGCCAGGGTGAAGACGAGCATGTGCCATAGGTAGATCTCCATGGCGCGGCTGGCGAAGATCGCGACCGGCACCCACAGCCGGTCCCGATTCAGGACGCGCTGCAGCCACGGCCACACGAGCAGCAGGATGCAGATCTGCGCAAGGCCCACCAGTGCGAGCACGATCGTGGGCGGCGCCAGATTGCTGATGCCCTCGACCGCGTCGGTGGAGATGAGCGCCGGGCTATAGGGGCCTACGACAATGGCGATGACCGCGGCCGCGGCCGAGGCGACGGCGCCGCAGGCCAGGAGCGCTCGCGGGAGTGAGCGCAGCCGATCCAGGCGCGTGCCGAGTGCGGCGAAGAGCCCCCACACCAGGATGAGGTTGGCCCATCCGATGAGTTCGTTGACGTTGATGCGCAGGAGGTCCACTCCGAGGATGAGGGCGAGCCAGGCAGCGACGGCCCACGGTCCGCTGAGGCGGACGAGCTGGGGAGCGAAGGCGACGAGTACGAGGTAGACGCCGAGGAACCAGACGAGCTGCACCGGCAGGACCCCTGCTGCGCCACCCGCATCCGGGCCAGCCAGCGCCTGCGCGACGGCCGCGAGCACCATCGTCACGGCGATGAGTGGCAGCGCGGGCGAAGCAAGCCGCGTGAGCCTCGCGAGGTAGCCGCGTGCATCGCTTGACCCACTCAGTCGCCTGAGTCCGGCACCAGCCATGAGGAAGAAGAGCGGCAGGATCTGCAGCACCCACGTGAGGGGAAACACTGCGGGTACGGCGTCGAGCGTGTTGACGGCCGAACCGCTGCTCGTCACGGTCCACGCGAGCGAGTGGCCCACGACGACCAGGAGGAGTGCGAGGGCCTTGACCGCGTCCATGACGCGGTCGCGTCCCGCGCTGGCGGCGAGGACCTTGCTGGTGACTGATCCCATCGAGTCTCCCGGTTCGGTGCCCGGCTCAGCGCCCTGACATCGGCATCGTAGACTCGTCCGGCGGTCCCGCGAGGGAGACGCGGTGGGTGTAGCTCAGCTGGTAGAGCGCTGCGTTGTGGTCGCAGATGTCGCGGGTTCGAGTCCCGTCACTCACCCAAGCGATTCGTGAGGGAGATTCCTCCCGGACTCCCGTCCTGCCTACACATTTCGCGGGTTCTGCTCGCATGCTCCTTGCCAGGCCGGGGCAGGCGAACTACGGACTGCCGGCTCGCGACTCCCTGGGCCAGTCCCCAACGCCAGGACCTCTAGACTTTGGGAAAAGGGGGTTGGGGGTCACCATGCAGAAACTCATGTGCGAGTTGTGCCGAAGCAACAACTTCACGAAGGACGATGACGGCTTCTTTGTCTGTGACTACTGCCGCACAAAATACACCCCGGCCCAGGCCAAGTCACTGATGGTCGAGGGAACGGTTCGTGTGGACCGCTCCGGCGACGCCCTCAATCTGGTCAGATTGAGCGAAAGCGCACTTGCAACGGGGAACCATCAAGAGGCCTACGAGTACGCCAACAGGGCTCTTGAAATCGATTCCGAAAACAGCGCAGCCTGGATTCTCAAGGGAGTTTGCTGTGGATGGATGCCGAACCCTTCAGATCGCCGATTGACTGAGATGCAGTACGCCTTCGAGCGAGCAATCGAGTACTCGGCGGAAGGTGAAGAGGGCGCGGTCCGTGGTCAGTGCACTGAACGAGTCCTCCAAATTAGCGAGCGTGCCATTGCTGCAGGGGACTACGAAGCTTCCCAGGACTATTCTGCGGTGGCCCTGCTGATCGATCCGAACAGTGCGGAAGCTTGGTATCTCAAGGGGGCAGGCGCCGGTTCACTCTCCAATTTGCAGGACCGCCGCCTTGGCGAAATGACCTCTGCATTTGAGCACGCGATTGAATATGCCCAAGACTCTGAATCGGAAATGCGGGAGCGCTGTGCAAACAAGGCCATGACAGTAGCAATTGCGGACAATTCCAAGTCCCGGCAATTTGCGACGTACTCAACGACCGTTGCCGCCGGAGTCGGCGCGCATCTCACGCGGACTCAGGAAGCCCTCACCGTCCTGGCCCACTGCTACCAATGGACCGGTTCCCGACTGGCACTCGAGCACTACCTGGACATTGCCATCAAGTTGATGCCTGGCGTCCCCTACATGGCTAACCGGGGAGGGGCCACGCGAAGGGTCACTGCAACGCTCCCGGCGGACTACAAAGCGCACCTGCAGTCTCAAATTGATTGGGCTCGCGATCGGATCCGAGAGATTGATCCTACTTTTGGCGCGCGACCGACCAAGACTTCAGCCTGGTCGCTCTTGCGCGGAAACACGTAGCCACCTCGCGCATCATCTGGCCCATGACCTCAGCCACACCTGGGGCCTAGGTATCCAAGACCTTCGCGCGGGCGGCGTCGTAATCCGCCTGGGTGATGAGACCCTCCTCAAAGGCTTCCTTCAGCGTCCGGAGGCGGGCTAGCACGGAATCGGCGCCGTCTGTCCTCTCGGTAGCCGTACCCGCTGTCTGTTGGATATCACCTAGGCCGATCGAGTTTGACGCGATGCCAATCCCCAGGACCCCAGCCGCGCCTCCCGTTTCACCTGCTGACTCAATTCCAGCAGCAACAGACGCCTGGAGGTTGGCATTGCCTCGCGAACCCATGAGGGCGTCTGCTCGCTGCACTGTCTTGATAAGTTCACGACTTTGATCGTCATAGTCAATGGCAGCTAACGCAACTTTGACGATCGATAGCCCGCGCGATGTGCTCCATTGGTAATTGGCCTCAATCACACGCGAAAGGGATTCGGCAAAACCGACGGCATCTCGCTGGATCGTGGTGATTCGGTTCCCTTTACCGGGTTCGTTGACGTAGGCACTGAACGCCGCAGCAAGGGAGGCAACCACCTCAGAGAAGATCTGTGCGCCAGCTGGATTCGCGGGATCCGTGAAGTCAAAGACGGCCTGCGCCTGCAGGTAAGTCGCCGGCACAAACTGCTTTGCGAAGATGATTGGGTCGACTATTCGGAGCGAATATGCTCCGCGCGTTACGGCTCCTACCTGAGTATTCAAGTAAGCGTCATCCCAATAGATCTCACTCTGGGTGCCGAACTTGTTGTCCGGTAGCTCCTTGAGGCAAACAAACAAGGCCAGTTGCTGAGAGGTGGGTCTCCCACCCAACTTGAAGCGCTCCCACGATTGCATGACGAGACTATCGACGAAACCATCCCCCGCGAAGACGGACTGGGAATTGATGTCGTCCGAGTCCCAGATGTATCCGCCTGCTTCCATGACAAAGCTCGTGATTGCACCATCTTGGAACGTCAACAGACCGTAACCCTCGGGCACAACAATCTTCGAGCCGTTCGATATCACAGCTTGCGATGACTCCGTGTTGGAGCCGCGACCCGCATTGGTTCCAATGAGCACCGCGGGGAAGAGGGCAGCTGTCGGGCGAACGCCCGGCGGGACAGTAAAGAAGTCGATCCACTGGTCGGCCAGCGCACCGCCAACCGCGCCTTGAAAAGCCCTCACGAGTCCCAATTCGGACCTCCCCCTGGAATTTCACACCCACCATACAGGTCTCAATGTAGGCTCGGTTTGCTGACATACGCAGAACGGTCCGGTAGCGGC
The DNA here is from genome assembly GCA_032117435.1 of Candidatus Nanopelagicales bacterium. Classification (GTDB taxonomy): domain Bacteria; phylum Actinomycetota; class Actinomycetes; order S36-B12; family S36-B12; genus Mxb001. The sequence goes on from JAULZJ010000342.1 coordinate 22,052, forward strand.
AGGGCTCGAACGAACAGTGGGGGGGAATCATCGTGTCAACTTTCGACGACGGGTCTAGCAGCGGCGAGAGAACAGAGAATCCTCCCCCAGCGCCCCCTGCGTTCGTCGCGGCAGGATTCTGCCGTCGATGCGGTGGGGCTCTTGTGGCATCGACTTCTGTATGTCCCGCATGCGGCACCCCAGCCGTACTTCGTGTGGATCTCGGCGACATTAGCCCGAAGTCGCGCCTGGTCGCATTGATCCTGTGCTTGCTCTTGGGTGTCTTTGGAGTGCACAGATTCTACGTCGGGAAGGTGGGCACGGGAGTGCTTCAACTTCTCACCCTGGGCGGCTTCGGCATCTGGGTCATCATCGACCTCATTTTGATCTTGACGGGCACGTTCCGCGACATCGATCGACGGCCTCTGCTGCGCTGGTAGGCCGAGCCTGCGGGCTTCGCTGGTCCTCTCATTGAGCGTGGGGGCAAGCGAACTGAGGATCACTGAGTTCTACTGAGCACTACTGAGAGTCACTGACTTCCGCTACGCTCAGACCCACAATTTCATCTCGGCTTAGGGCACTTTTCGGGATCTTCAAGTCCCGTCACTCACCCCAGCAGTTCACGCGACGGTATCGAGCCTGCGCACCTTTGGTGTACCACTAGCTCGCTCTTCGGCGAGGTCCCGAGCTGATTGCATGGCCAGCCAGGAGCGCGCGGTGCCGACGCCGGCCGCCTCCAGCCGCACGGCGAGGTTAGGTGAGATCCGGGCGTGCTCGTGAAGCACGCGACTCAGGGTGACTCGGGATACCCCTAGGCGTTCCGCGGCTTCGCTGACGCTGAGCCCGAGCTCGATAAGAACGTCCTCGCGGAGGATCGCTCCGGGGTGCACGGGATTCCTCATGGCTGCCATCCTCTTCAGTGGTAATCCAGGTAGTCAACGAGTTCGATATCCGTTTCAATGAATCTGAAGGTGACGCGCCAGTTGCCGCTCACCCAGATCGACCAGTGGCCCCGAAGCCGACCCTTGAGAGGGTGCAGTCGGAAGCCGGGGATATCCAGGTCACCGGGCGCGACTGCCACATCAAGAGCCGACAGGATGCGCCGCAGCTTTGGTGCGTGCTCGGCCTGAATGCCCTTCGTCGAGTTCCTTTCGTATAGCGCTTCCAGTTTTTTGTGGCGGAAGCTCACGATCACCCAGAAACTGTATCGCATACCGATACAGTCTGCAAGTTCGACCACGAGAGCCGCCAGGCGCTAGCTCTAGAGTGCGAGCCAGCCGCCATCGACCGGGACATAAGCACCGGTCATGTACGACGACTCGTCTGAGGTGAGGAAAGCGCACACGGAGGCGATGTCCTGGGCCGCAGCCGGACGCCCGAGCGGGATCCGCTCGCGAAGCCATGCGCCGCGCTCGGGGTCGTTGATCGTGCCGGCGCTCATCGGCGTCGCGACCGGCCCCGGGCCGACCACATTGACCCGCACGCCGTACTTCGCCCAGTCGACGGCAAGCGCACGCCCGAGTTGCAGCACGGCTCCCTTGGACGCCGTGTACGCCGCATTCCGCCCATAGCCCACCTGCGACAGGATCGAGCCCAGCAGCACGATCGAGCCGCTCCCCTGCGCGACCATCTGTCGCCCGACGGCGCGGGCCACCAGGAAGGACCCGGTGACGTTAATGCGCATCGTGCGTTCGAAGACGGCCAGCGGCATCTCGTGTGCGTCGACGAAGTCCTCCTCTACCCCCGCACAGTGGACGAGTGCGTCGATCCGGCCGTGCGCCTTAATTGCCGTCGCGACGATGGCATCGCAATCGGCCTCTTCGGTGACGTCAGCAACCACGGCGATGCCTCCACACTCGGCTGCAGCCGCAGCGAGCGCATCCTGGGTGAGATCGGTGAGCACCACCCGGTCGCCCCGGGCGGCCAGATGCGCCGCCGTCGCGCGACCGATGCCGGACGCCGCCCCGGTCACGACCGTGACGAGAACGTCGGCGCTCATGACCGGCCCGCAGCGTCGACACCGGCGATCCACCCGAAGGTGACGGCGAGGCCGAGCGTCGTACCACCAGCCCAGTAGGCCTGTCCCGCCGGCGACGCGATCGCGTTGCCGGCGCCATAGAGCCCGGGGACGGGCTCGCCGTCGGTGCGTAGCAGTCGCGCTCGAGTATCGATACGCGGACCGCCCTTGGTGTCAAGCACTCCGGGCACGAGGACCACCGCGTAGTACGGGCCCGTCTCGGCGAAGCCGTGCATCGTCGGGTTGGCCATCCCTTCGCGACGCGGCGGTCCGGAGCGGCGACGCTCCGTACTGGTCCCGCCGCGACCAAAGTCGCCATCGATTCCGCGCTCGGACATCTCACTCCATTCCGTCAGCGTCTGCTGCAGCCCATCGAGGAACGTGCCATCTAGGCGCGCACCGGGAACGATGTGCTGGTACTTCGCGAGCTTCTCGTCGATCCGCTCCGCCACTTCGGCCCACGTCTGGCCCACGATCTCGTGTCCCTCCCCGGGGATGGGGGGTATGGGGTTGCCGCCACCATCGGTCACCGGCGCATCCTCCGGCATGGCGCGACAGCGCCGCGAGACGTCGTCGTCGTACACCATGATCAGCGGAAGATTCGGATAGACGGCGCGACCCGGATCCCACGCGAAGAAGGCCCGTGTCATCTCGTTGTACGTCGTCTTCTCATTGACCACGCGGTGTCCGGCCGTGTTGACCACGATCATGCTGTCGCCCGGCAGTCGGAAGGCACCGCTCACCGGCGCGGGTGCGTGGTCGAGCACCATCGGCACGTGCCAGGCCTCGTTCATGCCGGCGAGGTCAAGCCCGATCTCCCCCGCGATCCGCACGAGGTCACCCGTGCACCCCGCACCGGCGAGACCGCCCAGCACTGGACCGCGCAGATGGTTGCGACGTAGGTCGTCGTCGTGTGTGAAGCCACCCGTCGCGAAGATCACGCCTTTGCGGGCCTCGACCAGCACGAGATCCGAGGCGCGTGCGCCCGCCGCCACCCCGATGACCTCGTCGTCGTCATCGACCACAAGTCCCCAGACACCGCTCTCGGTGCGCAGCCCGATGCCGAGGTCTTCGGCCTTCGCGCGCATGGACTCCACGATGTCCGAGCCGAGGCCTTCGGTCCCATCGGGCATGGGGAGGTAGAGCCCGCGGCCATTGGGCGCGGCGTTCTCCGGCAGATCGGCGTAGTAGTCCAGAGTGCCCGCGAGCGAGCGCAGGGGAAGCGCGCCGCAGTCCGCGAGTGCCGCGACCGCCTCCGATCCCCGGTCGTAGAAGACCTCGAGCAGTGCGTACTCACCGGGCGGAAGTCCGAGGGTCAAGTGCTCGGGGTCATACATCTCCGGCCGGGACAGGCGAGCGAGATAGCGCAGCGCCTCCGGGCGAGGGTCGGTGAGGCCAAGCTCGGCAATCCACGGGTGATTGCAGATCCACAGCCACGTGCTCGCGACCTCTCCTCCGTAGCGGCCCCCCGCCTTGGCGGTCGTGCCGCCGATCGTGGCCTCCTTCTCCAGGACGAGGGCCTCGGCACCCGCGAGAGCTGCCCCAATGGCAGCCGACCAACCGGCTGCGCCCGAGCCCGCGACGACCACGTCGGTCGCGATGTCCCAGGGCACGTCTTCGCGCTGCGCCCGCAGCACCCGCTCGCCCATGACGAACTAGACGACCATGATCTCGCGGACGATGATGCGCTCGAATCGCGACACGTGGTTGAGCGTGTCGGTGCGTGTCTCTGCAGCGGCAGGCCTGCCGTAGACGTGGTTGAAGTCATCCTCGGTCTCGAACCACTGCTCGGCGACGCCGTCCCACTCGCAGTCGGCCTGCGGCTTGCCCGACCACGTGTCGTCGTCCGAGGTGCGGATGTTGACGACGTAGTGCTTCAGATAGGGCGCCTGGCGCGCAGCGATGAGGTGGAGGTGCTCCTCCCACCACGCGGTGAACTCCTCGAGCGACAGCCCCTCCGCCCGCTTGAGGAACCACATCACCTTGACCACGAGCCTCCTTTCGCCACGCTCGCGGCCATTTCTAGCGCGCACGGACTAGATGTTGCCAATACCAGTATTGGCGATTTTCCATATGCTGTGCATATGCGGCCGTAAGGTTCTGGTGTGGAGATGCGTCAGTACCGGTACTTCGTTGCAGTGGCCGAGGAATTGAGTTTCACCCGTGCTGCACAGCGACTATCGATGGCCCAGCCGCCCCTAAGCCAGCAAATCGCCAAAATGGAGAGGGACCTTGGGGTACGCCTGTTCGACCGTGATCACCGTCGAGTTGCGCTGACGGCGGCAGGGGAGGCGCTTCTGGCGGAGTGCTACGCGCTTCTCGAACAGGAGAAGCGCGCGAGAGAGGCGGTCGCTTCAGTAGCCGACGTGAAGTCCGGTCGACTGCGAATAGCGGCGATGCCCTCACTTCTTCTCGGACTCCTGCCAGCCGTGCTCAAGGACTTCGGTAGACGTCTTCCCGACGTCGAGATTCACGTTGAAGAGCTCGACGACGCGGACCAACTTGAGCGCCTTGCACAGCAACGGATCGACGTTGGTTTGGGTCGGCTAAGTCGACCGGTGGATGGCTTTACCGTCACCGATCTCGGCTCCGAAGCGGTGCTGGCGGCGCTGCCGAAGGACCACCCGCTCGCTGAGCGGCGGCTAGTCCGCTTGGCCGATCTCGCTAGCGATGGGTTCATCATGTTCCGCCGGTCGCAGGCACCCGACGTGTACGACGCCTACATTCGGGCCTGCATAGCTGCGGGGTTCCAGATGCGAATCGCCGACGATCGAGCCGTGGGGGATCACAGCATTCTTGGCCTGGTGGCCTGTGGACAAGGTGTCGCCTTGGTTCCCATGACCACGAGCCACGTCCGGGTTCTGGGTGTGACCTACCGGCCCCTGGAACCGCTCCCGGAGGCGACTGTGCATCTGTCCTTGTGCTGGCGAACGCGGGCGGTACCCCGTTTCGCAGGAGAATTCGCCTCTGCGGTGCGTCGCCAGGTGCAGGCATTGCATCAATCGAAGTAGCCGCCTATACGCAACATGTATGGCGATCGGGGCCAATTCATATTGGACACATCGTCTGCGGGCCGGTCCACTGAGCCAAGCGTCCGACGGACGGGCGCACGGGACGCGTTCCCTCGCGAACGCCCGGCCTAGGAGGACCCATTGAGGAAAACCAAAGTGCTCATTCCGCTCGTGGGGTTGTCGGCCCTGGTGCTTACTGCCTGCGGCGGTAGCGGGACCTCGACGACAGAGACCTCGGCGGGAGCATCCACGAGTGAGGCTGCTGCGACGTCAGCCGTCCCTGCCACCTACGGCGAGTGCCAGACCGAAGGCGAGTGGGGATCCATCGAGTTGACCCCAGCTGTCGCTGGCGAGCTCACCGTCGCCGCCATCTTGCCCACTCCCGGCAACTTTCGAGGAGACACGCCAGAGACCATCGATGGAGGATTCGAGTACTGCATCGCGGCTGAGATCGCCTACCGAGCCGGTCTTGAGAAGATCACCGTAAAGAATGTCGACTTCGCAGCCCTAGTCGCTGGCCAACTTGGGGACTACGACTTGGCCATGTCCGGAATCTTCAAGACGCCGGAGCGCGAGGAGAATGTCGACTTCTCATCGACGTACCTTGTGCAGACGAGCGGCGTCCTCGCCAAGGCGGGCTCCGGTCTCACGGCGGAAACGATGAAGGATGCGCTTCTTGGTGTCTACCTTGCTTCGGTTCAGGAGTCCTGGCTCAAGGACACGCTAAAGCCGACTCAGGAGTGGCGCACCTACCAGGGTGTTCCTGAGATGAACGCGGCGGTTGCAGCGGGACAGGTTGAGGCAACCGTTCTCGATCTACCGTTACAACTGCAAGCGGAGAAGGCCTCCAACGGAGCGCTTGTGGTTCTCGGCCAGGTAAATGTCGGCGGAGACACAGCCGCGGTCCTCCCGAAGGGTTCACCGAACAAGGCCGCCATCGACTCCGTCATTGATGATATGTCCGCCAGTGGCCAGATGGACTCCCTGATCGACACATGGCTCGTGCCTGACTTGGGCCGCAACCCGAACGAAGTACCGGTCTGGACCCCGTGACAGAACAGATTCATGCGGGGAGGGGCGACGGCGAGTCGTCGTCCCTCCCCACATCACGTCATAGCCCCCCGCCCGCATCCCTCACTCGCGCGTTCACCAGCCTCACCATTGCCTCACTGGTCGTCATCGCCGGCTGGTACGTCTTCTCCGTCGCTGCAGCTCAGGCGGAGGCCATAGGTTCCGCGGTGCGCTGGCTGTGCCTTGGCGCAGCCGCCCTCAGTCCTGTGCTGATCCTTCCTCCTATCGCCGCATTGCGAGATTCACTTGCAGCACGACGCAAGTGGGCTGCCGGAGACTCGGCGACCTCTCGAATTTTTGCCGCGGCATCGCGCGGGCGATCCCTCGGCACGTTTGGCTACCTCGGCGCCTACCTACCCGTTCTCTTCATTGTCGTCGTCCTGACGGCAAATGACGGTGCTGTCCGCACGGTCTTCCTCTCGTGGGACATGGTCACGTTGACTTTTGGAGGCATCCTCAGAGCTCTGATGCTCAACGTCCAGATCGCCGTGGTGTCCATGCTCATCGTGCTCGTGCTAGGACTCGTGATCGCCATTGGCCGCCTCCTTCCGGGGAAACCCTTCCGGCCGATTCGCGCGCTGGCGATAGCCTGGGTGGATCTCTTCCGCGCGGTTCCGGCGATCATCCTCATCTACCTGATCGGCTTTGGTCTGCCGCTCACCGGGATCCCCGTCGTTGCGGACCAGTCACCTGTTGTCTACGCGATCCTCGCGCTCGCCCTGACGTACAGCGCCTACGTGTCCGAGGTGTACCGGGCCGGGATCGAGACGATCCACCCCAGCCAAGTTGCCGCGGGCCGCTCGCTCGGCCTCTCCGCCTCGAAGACGCTGCGCATAGTCGTGCTGCCTCAGGCCATCCGACGCATCGTCCCTGCACTGCTGACCTTCTTCGTCGGCATGCAGAAGGACACCGCCCTCGTGGGCATTCTCGGCCTCGTCGACGCGTTCGCTCAGGCACGCATCTACTCAGCCAACTACTTCAACCTCACACCTGTGGTCGTGGTTTGCGCCCTCTTCATCATCCTGACAATCCCGCAGACTCGACTCGTTGATGGGCTCCTCGCCCGTGACCGGCGACGCAAGGAGAGTTAGCCATGGCCCTTATCGAGATTCGCGACGTCCGCAAGAGGTACGGCGCCCACGAGGTACTCAAGGGCATCCACCTCGATGTCGATCGCCACGAGGTCGTATCCCTCATTGGCGCTTCGGGCTCCGGCAAGTCGACGCTGCTTCGCTGCGTGAATGCCCTAGAAGCCATTGACGGGGGTCAGATCTACGTTGATGGGGACCTTGTTTCCGGTCCCGGAGTGGATGTAGATCGTTTGCGTCGTCGGGTCGGAATCGTCTTCCAGTCGTACAACCTATTTCCTCACATGACTGTGAAGGCGAACATTGAGGTCGGTCCGGTGCACTCGGGAGGAGTCGCGAGGCCAGAAGCCGCGCAACTTGCCATCGACCTCCTCGACCGCGTTGGTTTGGCGGACAAGGCGGATAAGTACCCAGACCAACTGTCCGGCGGTCAGCAACAGCGAGTAGCGATTGCCCGTGCACTCGCGATGCGCCCGGAAGCAATCCTTCTGGACGAGATCACGTCGGCGCTTGATCCCGAATTGGTCGCGGAGGTATTGGACATGGTTCGCGAACTTGCGCTGTCGGGCATGACGATGATTCTGGCCACGCATGAGATGTCCTTCGCACGAGAGGTGTCACACCGGGTGTGCTTCCTCAGCGAGGGAGTGCTTCTAGAGCAAGGACCGCCGGACATCATCTTCTCCGACCCCAGCGAGCCCCGCACGCGAGACTTCCTCCAGCGCGTCATCAGCGCGGGCCGACTGTAGGCTCTTCGCGTGAGACCGGAGATTCTCGAACCGTTGGCTGCCGGGTACACCGCCCTGCCCCCCTACGAAGACGGTCAGCACATCGACGACCAGCGTCGGCCGCTCCACGCGATGCTGGCGTCGGTCCGCGAGCAGGTGACGCCCTACCTGACCGTCGATGTCGAGGACGTCAGCGTGCCCGGGCCCGCCGGCGACCTCACGCTGCGCATCTATCGACCACGCACCCCGAGCACGAGCAGGCCCGGCATC
>JAULZJ010000343.1:0-3576 GCA_032117435.1 Candidatus Nanopelagicales bacterium
CTTGTGATGTGGTGAGTGCTACTCGCCAGCGATGTTCGCCGACTTGTCGAGGCCCTTCTCAAGGTCCTCGAGAGCCGCTGAGACGTCACCCTTGTCGATGGCCTTGCCGGCCTTCTTGGTGGCGTGGGTCAGGGCAGCATCGATGTCCGTGGCGACCGCGTTGACGGCGACCGCGACCAGGGCGGCCTCGCCGTCGTCGAGGAAGGCGCCGAGCTCCTTCATGTCCTTACGGCTGATGCCGCCGGAGAAGTGGCCGATCGCGCCGGCCACGACGCCGACACCGGCGGCGCCACCCACTGCGGAGGCGACAACGGCGATGCCCGCGGGCGGGAAGACCGCTCCGATGATGGCACCCGCGACGACACCGACACCCGCGGCGACCTTGCCGGCGTGGGTGGTCTCGTGGACGTGCAGGCGGCCCTTGTCGTTCTTGGACACGATGGCGGCGGTGAGATCGCGGATCTCGCCGTCGCGCTTGATGGCCTTCAGGGCCTCCAGATCGGCCTTGGCGTCATCCTTGGACGCGTAGCTTGCGGTGTAGAGCACGTAGGTCTTATCCGACATAGTCATTCCTTATCCGGGACTGGTAGTCCGGCGAGGGGCATCGAGCGTGCCCTGGGCTCCCCGAAGCGCATCAGCGGATCTCGTCGATGGCCTCCTGAACCTAGTGGGCGACGGCGATCGACACCAATCTTGGAGGGATTCCCCTCACCTATAGCGTCCCCCGTGAAAAGGACACGATGGTCCGAGCCATCCGGAGAGCAGGCCGCCCGACACCGCGGCGCGAGAATCATCTGCTCTCGGAAGTCGTCTCTTCGCGTAGGCCCAGCAACTTGGCCGCGGGGATCGCCGTGAGGCCGTAGAAGGTGACCGTCACGCCGATGATGATGAAGGCCGCAGGGAGGAGGTCTTGCGCCCCGGGCACCTTGGCCGCCACGAGCACGGCGCCGACACTGGAGGCCGTCGCCGCCGCAACGATGCCGCGGGGATCCATCACGGCGATGAAGGCGAGTTCCTTGCGCGTGAGCCCGGCTCCGATGGAGCACAGCACGCTCACGAACGGACGTTGCACGACGATGAGGAGGAGTGCCACGACCGCCGTCGGGATCCAGATGGCCTCGACGGTATTGAGCGGCACGAGCGCAGAAATCGATACGAAGAGCACGCCGATGCTGATCGAGACGATGGTGTCGAAAAATTCGGTCCCCTGAAGCATGGGCGAGCCCAATCTCTTGGCGACGCGCGTTGCGGCCATGCCCATGAGAAGGGCAGCCAGTAGACCGCTGTCATCGGCAACGAGATTGGCGAGTCCCGCCGTGACGATCACCGATCCCAGCATCACCTGGGTGCCCAGGGTGGCGTTGCCGCGCACGAGGCGGCCGCCGATGACCAAGAGCACCGTGCCGACGGCGGCGGCCAGGATCGCCACCAGGACGCCGCCGAGGAAGATGACGATCCCCTCGGCGATGGTCGTCGCATTGCTGGCCTTGATGATCTGGAAAATGACGACGGCGACCAATGCGCCCAGCGGATCGAGCATGGTGCCCTCCCACACCAGGATGCCCCGCACGCGGCCCATGGGTCGGGCGAAAGCCAGGATGGGATTGATGACCGTCGGGCCGGACACGATGAGAATCGCGCCCAGCATGATCGCGGTCGGCCACGGCATACCGATGATGAAGTGTGCACCCAGGGACGCCAGCGCACCGGTGATGGGCGCGCCGATGAAGACAAGACGCCGTACGACACTGCGATCCTTGCCCTGCAACTTGATCGCGCTGAGCCCGATACCGCCCTGGAAGAGGATGATCGCGACGACGATGTCGACCGCAGTCGGAAAGACCGGCCCCAGGATCGATGCCGGCATATCGTCGGGGGCGACGATGCCGAGGATGAATCCAGCCGGGAGGAGCAGGACGAGCGCCGGGATGCGCAACTTGGGTGCGATCACCTGGCAGGCAGTGGCGATACCGAAGACGAGGACAGCAGCCAGGATGATCTGCTGAGTCGTGGGCTCGGACACGGCGCCCACTCTAGGGGCGACGGGGGCCTACAGTGTCGACATGACCCGTCGACTCCTCGTCCTCAGCGGGGCCAGCCTGGCCTGCGCTGCCCTCATCGTGGCGTCCGCGCTGCCCGCGTCCGCCCATGCGATCGTCGACCTGAGCGGCGAAGCCGCTTACGCCGGCAAGACGTCGGCCATGACTCTCGAGGTTCAGCACGGCTGCCTGCAGAACGCAATGGGCATCGACAAGGTAGCCGCGTACTTCGGTCAGCAGTACGGAAAGGTGAGCCCTCGGCCGGTTGCGGGGTGGATGAGCAAGGTGAAGCGCACGTCGAATGGGCGCAAGATCATCTGGAGCCTGCAAGGCGAGGTGCCGGCGTTCAACACCCCGACCTACTTCCCCATGTCCATCACCTGGCCCACCAAGCCCGGTGTCTACGGCCTGCCCGTGCGGCAATGGTGTGAGGGGCAAACGAACATCTGGGATGTGCCCGATGGTCCAGCCACCGCCAACAAGCCGTCACCGCCGCTCTACCCGCTGCCCCAGATCAAGGTGCTGGCAGCGAAGTAGCACCCGAGCCTTCACTTGCGTCACATTGTGCGCATCCACCGCGGACGTCACGCGTCAGCGCGACACGGGGTCCGCAAAGGGCCTGATTGCCCTTCATCCGGGGCTCACCATCACTAGCCTCCGCGCATGTCGATGACCAAAGACCCCCAGACCCAATCCGGATTCGACCGTTGGTTCTCGCTGACGAAGCGGGGATCCAACGTCGGTCGCGAGATCCGCGGAGGCGTCGTCACCTTCGTGACGATGGCCTACATCGTCGTCCTCGGGCCGCTCATCCTCGGCACGGCGACGGATGGCACGGGCTCCCTGATCGGCGGCTTCAGCGATGTCGGCGGCTCGATCCCCGCTGTCGCAGCGGTGATGGCGCTCGTGGCCGGCGTGATGTCGATCATCATGGGACTCATCGGTCGGATCCCGATAGCGATCGCCGCCGGACTCGGGCTGCTGCCCGTCGTGGCCTTCTCGCTCGCGCCGCGCATGACCTGGGCCGAGGCGATGGGACTCGTCGTGCTCGAGGGCATCCTCGTGCTCGTCCTCGTGCTCGTGGGCCTGCGCAAGAAGGTCTTCGATGCGATCCCCGAGCCGCTGAAGTACGCGATCGGCGTCGGAATCGGCCTCTTCATCACCCTCATCGGCCTCGTCGACGCCGGTATCGCGCGCCCGGGCAATCCCCTCATCAGCTTCGGCGTCAACGGCAACCTCTCAGGCTGGTCCGCCTTCGTCTTCGTCTTCGGCCTGCTGCTCATGAGCGTGCTCGTCGTGCTCAAGGTGCGCGGTGGTCTGCTCATCGGCATCGTCGTGACGACGCTCCTGGCCCTGGTCCTCGAGGTGGCCTTCGGTGTCGGCGGCCGCAGCGAGGACAACCCTGGCGGATGGGGCCTCAACGTGCCGGGGCTGCCCGACTCGGTCGTCGGCTCCCCCGACTTCTCCCTCATCGGCCAGTTCAACCTCTTCGGCGCCTTCGCCGCCATCGGCATACTCGCCGCCGGCCTGGCGGTCT
>JAULZJ010000344.1:0-2799 GCA_032117435.1 Candidatus Nanopelagicales bacterium
GATAAGACCTACATGCTCTACGCCGCAAGCTACGCCTCCAAGGATGACGCTAAGGCCGATCTCGAGGCTCTGAAGGCCATCAAGCGCGACGGCGAGATCCGCGATCTCACGGCCGCCATCGTGTCCAAGAATGACAAGGGCCGCCTGCACGTCCACGAGACCACTCACGCCGGCAAGGTCGCCGCGGGTGTGGGTGTCGTCGCTGGTGCCATCATCGGTGCGGTCTTCCCGCCCGCTGGCATCGCCGTCGTGGCCTCCGCCGTGGGTGGCGCCGCCGGTGTCGGCGTCGTCGCCGGTGCAATCGGCCACTTCTCCGGTGGCCTCAGCCGCAAGGACATGAAGGAGCTCGGCGCCTACCTCGAGGACGGCGAGGCCGCCCTGGTTGCCGTCGCCGTGGACGCGATCGACACCGACATCGACAAGGCCCTGACGCGCGCCACCAAGAAGGCCGGCAAGGCCATCGACAAGGGTGACGTCTCAGCGGCTCTCGAGGACCTTGAGAAGGGCCTCGACAAGTCGGCGAACATCGCTGGCGAGTAGCACTCACCACATCACAAGCCCACGTGCGGGTGGCTCCTGAGTCGCCTGCACGTGGGCTTTGTGCTGGGGCAAGGAGCACTGTCTACTCAGCCGGTGTCGACTTCGTGAGGTTCCCCGGTCCGCGATGGCCGGATCCCCTCAGGTGATCCAGCGCCAGCCGTGCAGGTCCCGATCGTCGAGTAGTACGCCCACGAGTTCGAATTCCGCTGGCGTCCAGCGGAAGACGGCGTTCTGCTCCCACTCCCGAGCGAGATCGCACACGGTTGACTCGTCGCCGCCGACGATCGTGTATCCCGCTTCGCTCCAGGTGGGATCGGCGGGGTCGTATCCGAGGTTCGGGTAGGCGGTGAGTCCGAGGTCGGCGATCTGGTGGCCCATCCGCTCGTGGCGCTCGGCGTTGACCTCCTCGGCCAGCGCGATACTTCGCGGATTGCACGCCGTGAGGATCCACGCGACGGGCCCATCAAAGGGCCATTCCTGCGTGGACTGTGCCGGCACCTGCTCGATGAGTCGCTGCGTCCCATCGGGCAGCGTCACGTCGATCACGGTGGCGAGGTACGCCGCCCACAGGTCATGGCTCACGCCGAGAGGCTACGGGGCAGTTGCAGGTCAGCCGCCGCTGCTGTCGCCGAGGTCGCGATAGGTGAAGGCGTCCGCGGGGACGGCATCCTCACCCCGGGTCGTCCCCGGCATGATCGCGAAGTCCGGGGTGAACTGCGTCAGCGCACCCGCGAGCACGGTGAGGACCGATCCATCCCCGGTGAGCGTCGCGCGACCATCGGCGATCTGCTGCATGAGGGGTGCCGTGCCGATCATCGCCTCCTCGAGATCCGCGCGATCGATCGTGAGCGTGGCGTCGGGTGAGTCGGCGAGGAAGCCTTGCAGACTGGTGAGGGCGCCATTGCTCAGCTCGACGACGAATCTCTCGTCGTTGTCGGGCGTGATGAGGTTCAGCACGAATGCGGCATCGCCGACCTTGTCCGAGTCCAGTCGGATGCCGAGGTAGTCGAGGAACTGCAGGGTGCTGAGCGCCCGGACCATGTCCGGACCGGTGCTCTTGGGTGCGGCACCCGAGGGGATGCCCGATCGCAGCTCGAAGGCCGCCGCGAGGAAGCTGTTGCGCACGCTGGGGCTCTCCTGCTGGTAGCCGACCTGCTCGAAGGCATCGGCGAGGAGGTGCCGGCCTGTCTCATTTGCGGGCTCGGCGTAGACGAGCTTGTTGAGTATCTCGATCGCGAGCAGGTAGTCACCGGCATCCATGAGCGACCGGGCGCGCTCCATGATCGCGGCCGGGCCGCCCATCATCTCGACGTAGAGGGGAGCGGACTCGCGGGGCGCGAGGGGGATGAGCGTGGCCGGGTTGCCATCCCAGTAGCCGAGATAGCGATTGATCACCGCGCGCGAATTGTGCTCGACCGACCCGTGGTAGCTGCGCGCGGCCCACTGGCGCTCGAGCGCCTCGGGCACCCGGTAGACGCGGTGGATCTCATTGATCGTGACGCCCTGGTTGGCCAGCTGCATGACGCCGTTGTTGAGATGGGCGTAGGTGTCGCGCTGCGTGCGCATGACCTCCTGGATGCGGTCATTGCCCCAGCGCGGCCAGGAGTGCGACGCAAACATCACCTCGGCCTCCCCGCCGAAGAGGTAGAGCGCCTTGTTGATCTGCCGCGACCACTCCAGGGCATCGCGCACGAGTGCGCCGCGCAGCGTGTAGATGTTGTGAATGGTCCCGACGATGTTCTCCGCGGCCCAGAAGGCCTTGAGGTCGGGGAACCACGTGTTCATCTCCGCGGGGGCCTCGGTGCCGGGGGTGTTCTGGAAGACCATGCGGACGCCGTCGATGGTGAGCTCCTCGATGTCATCGACGATCTCGATCGTGGGCGGGATGAGGCCGACAGTGCCGACGGCGACGCCCTTGCCGATGGACTGGTCGACGTGGCCGAAGGGATTGCGGTCGAGCAGCGACCCGTATTGGTAGAACATGCGGCGGTTCATGGCGTTGCCGGCGTAGACGTTCTCCGCGACGGCGTGCTCGAGGAAGCCGACGGGAGCGATGACGGGGACCTTGCCCGACTGCACGTCGGCGATGTCGACGACGCCATGAGCGCCCCCGAAGTGGTCACCGTGCGAGTGCGAGTAGACGACGGCGACAACCGGACGCTCGCCCACGTGCTCGTTGATGAGCGCAAGGGCCGCGGCGGCAGTCTCCGACGCGGTGAGCGGGTCGAAGACGATCCAGCCCGTGTCCGATCGGATGAA
>JAULZJ010000345.1:0-13531 GCA_032117435.1 Candidatus Nanopelagicales bacterium
CGTGACCCGAGGCGGCGCATCCGGATGCGGTGAGCACCGGGCTCGGCAGACCCACGGATGCAAGTCGCGTGGACATGTCGATGGGAGGCAGGGGCGTCGCGTCATTGCCCTGCAGCACCACCGCGCGACTCATCTCGGCCTCCCCTCGACCTGAGGCGCACCCCAGGTGTCCGGCGGGATGGTGCCGACATCGGCCCATCTCACCCTGTCTCCTCGGAAGATCGGGCCCTCGACGCACGAGCGCAGCATCCGGGTGATGCCGTCGTCGCCGATCACCGGCAGCACGCAGGTCATGCACACACCGATCCCACACGCCATGGACTCCTCCACGGCGCACTGGCTGTGGATGCCAGCATCGCTCGCGATGTCTGCGACCGCGGCGAGCATCCCCATGGGACCGCAGGCGTAGACGACATCCGTGGCGGCCCGGTCGATCACCCCACGCAGGTGATCGGTGACCAGACCGGTCTCCCCCAGCGACCCGTCGTCGGTGGTGATCGTCACCGTCGAGGCGATGCGCTTGGCCTCGAGCACGCCGAAGAGCTTCTCCTCCGTCGAGGCGCCCAGGACGACATCGACGCGGCAGCCGCGCTCGCGCAGGTGCTCGGCGAGGAAGACCAGCGGCGCCGCCCCGTAGCCGCCGCCGACGAGCAGGCAGGAGGCGGGATCGCGCGGGAGGGCGAAGGGCCGGCCCAGCGGTGCGACGATGTCGAGGACGTCACCGCGGCGACGGTTGACCAGCCAGTGTGTGCCCGGCCCAGAGTCGGCGATCACCACGTCGATCGTCCCACCGTAGATGCCGCGGGACTGCACGCCATGAATCGAGAAGGCGCGACGCAGGATCAGTCCGGTCGAGTCGAGATCGCCGATGGCCAGAGTCGCAAAGTTGCCAGGGCGCGCGAGTTCGGGCACGCCGGGGGCGGTCACGGTGAGGACTTGGTACTGACCGGCACGGCGTACCGACACGACCTCGCCCTTGATCTGCACGGGCATTAACTACCTCCATCAGCGCGTAGTAGCCCGACAGGGGCGGCTGTCCCGACCCGCCGGGCTCGGCCGAGGTCCTCGGCATATTCCTGGAGGGAACGCACGCCGATGCCCGAGCCGGTGCCTGCCGCGGCGAGCAGGGCCTCGATGCCGAGGACGGTGGCGGACAGGCCCTGGATGGTCGTGATGCACGGGACGCCCTTGAGCACGGCAGCGGTGCGGATCTCATATCCATCGAGGCGCGGACCGACGCCGAAGGGCGTATTGATGACGAGGTCGATGTCGCCGGCCATGATCGCGTCCACCGTCGTCGGCTCGCCTTCGGGCCCTGTGCCCTCCCGCTGCTTGCGCAGCAGGCCGACCTTGAGTCCGTGCCGGCCCAGGACCTCCGCCGTGCCTTCCGTGGCCACGATCTCGAAGCCGAGATCCGAGAGTCGCTTGATGGGAAAGATCATCGAGCGCTTGTCCCGATCGGCGACGGATACGAAGACACGGCCGCTGATCGGGAGTCCCCCGGAGTACGCCGCATCCTGGGACTTCGCGAACGCTGTGCCGAAGTCGATGTCGATGCCCATGACCTCGCCGGTCGAGCGCATCTCCGGCCCGAGGACCGTGTCGACCCCGTGGAAGCGGCCGAAGGGCAGCACTGCCTCCTTGACCGCGATGGGAGTGCCGGGCGGCAGGTTGCCGCCGTCCCCTGCGGCCGGCAGCAGGCCCCCGCGGCGTAGGTCGGCGATCGACTCGCCCAGCATGATGCGCGCCGCGGCCTTGGCGAGCGGCACGGCAGTGGCCTTGGACACGAAGGGGACCGTGCGCGATGCGCGAGGGTTGGCCTCGAGGACATTGAGCACGCCACCCGCGAGGGCGTACTGCACATTCAGCAGGCCGCGCACGCCAATCCCCTCGGCCAATGCGCGCGTTGACTCGCGGATGCGCTGGATCTCCTGCGGGCCGAGGGACACCGGTGGGAGCGTGCAGGCGGAATCGCCGGAGTGGATGCCCGCCTCCTCGATGTGCTCCATGACACCGCCGAGGTAGAGATCGTGGCCGTCGTAGAGCGCGTCGACGTCGATCTCCACAGCGTCGTCGAGGAAGCGGTCGACGAGCACCGGATGCTCCGGGTTGATCTGCGCGGCACGCACGAGATAGTCGCGCAGCATGTCCTCGTCGTAGACGATCTCCATGCCGCGCCCGCCCAAGACATAGGACGGCCGGACGAGCACGGGGTAGCCGATCTCCTGGGCGATGCCACGTGCCTCGTCGAAGGAGAACGCCGTGCCGAATCGGGGCGCGGGCAGGGCCGCTCGGGTGAGCAGGGCACCGAACTCCGCGCGATCCTCGGCCAGGTGGATCGCCTCGGGCGAGGTGCCGACGATCGGGACCCCCGCCTCGGCGAGCCCGCGGGCAAGGCCGAGCGGAGTTTGGCCACCGAGCTGCACGATCACCCCGGCGAGCTGACCGCTCGCGGACTCGGCGTGCACCACCTCGAGCACGTCCTCGAGCGTGAGCGGCTCGAAGTAGAGGCGGTCCGAGGTGTCGTAGTCGGTGGAGACCGTCTCGGGGTTGCAGTTGATCATGATGGTTTCGTAGCCGGCTTCGCGCAGGGTGAGGCAGGCGTGCACGCAGGAGTAGTCGAACTCGATGCCCTGGCCGATCCGATTAGGCCCGGATCCGAGGATGATCACCTTGCGCGCATCGCTGGGCACGACCTCGGTCTCCTCGTCGTACGCCGAGTAGTGGTACGGCGTACGCGCGGCGAACTCGGCAGCGCAGGTATCGACGGTCTTGAAGACCGGACGAATCCCCCACTCATGACGCTGTGCGCGCACCTCGGTCTCCGCGATGCCGCGCAGGCCGGCGATCTGGGCATCCGAGAATCCGTGGTGCTTGGCCTCGCGCATGAGCTCGGGGTCGAATCGCTCCGCCGCACGGATGCGATCCGCGAGGTCATTGATGATCTCGATCTGCGCGAGGAACCACGGGTCGATCGCCGTGGCGGCGAAGACCTCGTCGATCGAGGCTCCCGCCCAGAGCGCCTGCTGGACTTCTCGGAGGCGACCGTCGTGGGGCGTGCGAATGGAGTCCATGAGCGCCTCGCGGTCGACCTGCGCGGGCCACGCGAAGACGGCGTCGGATCGCTCCAGGGAACGCAGGGCCTTCTGGAGTGCCTCGGTGAAGTTGCGGCCGATGGCCATGGCCTCCCCGACCGACTTCATGGTCGTCGTCAACGTGGGGTCGGCCTGTGGGAACTTCTCGAAGGCGAAGCGCGGCACCTTGACGACGATGTAATCAAGGGTCGGCTCGAAGGACGCCGGTGTCTCCTGCGTGATGTCGTTGGGGATCTCGTCTAGGGTGTAGCCGATCGCGAGTCGCGCGGCAATCTTGGCGATGGGGAAGCCGGTCGCCTTGGACGCCAGCGCCGATGAACGCGATACCCGCGGATTCATCTCGATGACGATGAGGCGGCCATCGCGGGGATTCACCGCGAACTGGATGTTGCAGCCGCCGGTGTCGACGCCGACGGCACGGATGATGTCGATGGCGACATCACGCATGTGCTGGTACTCGCGGTCGGTGAGGGTGAGCGCCGGGGCCACGGTGATCGAGTCGCCCGTGTGGACGCCCATGGGGTCGAGATTCTCGATCGAGCACACGACGACCACGTTGTCGCGGCGGTCGCGCATGAGCTCGAGCTCGTACTCCTTCCAGCCGAGGATCGACTCCTCCAGGAGCACCTCGTGCGTGGGACTCGCCTGCAGACCCGTGCCGGCGATCCTCAGCAGATCCGACTCGTCATAGGCAATCCCGGATCCGGCACCGCCCATGGTGAAGGAGGGACGTACGACGACCGGATAGCCGAGAGCGTCCACGGCGCCGAGACAGTCGTCGATGGAGTGGCAGATGGCCGAGCGCGCGCTCTCGGCACCCACCTGCGCCACGATCGCACGGAAGAGTTCGCGATTCTCCCCGCGCTCGATGGCATCGACATCCGCGCCGATGAGCTCGACCCCGTAGCGCTCGAGCACGCCGGAACGATGCAGCGACATCGCGGTGTTGAGTGCCGTCTGCCCGCCCAGGGTCGCCAGCAGCGCATCGGGGCGCTCGCGCTCGATGATGCGCTCCACGAAATCGGGCGTGATCGGCTCGACGTAGGTCGCATCCGCGAACTCGGGATCGGTCATGATCGTCGCGGGATTGGAATTGACGAGGATGACCCGGATCCCCTCGGCCTTGAGCACGCGGCACGCCTGGGTCCCGGAGTAATCGAATTCGCAGGCCTGTCCGATCACGATGGGGCCGGATCCGATGACGAGGACGGAGGAGATGTCGTCGCGCTTGGGCATCAGCGGCCGCCCGACATGAGCGCGGCGAAGTCGTCGAAGAGGTCCGCGGCGTCATGGGGACCAGCGGCGGCCTCAGGGTGGTACTGCACGCTGAAGGCAGGCGCGTCGAGGCAGCGCAGGCCCTCGACGACGTCGTCATTGAGGCACACGTGACTGACTTCGACGCGTCCGTAGGGGGTCTCGACGACCTCCCCCACCGGCGCGTCCACGGCGAAGCCGTGGTTATGGGCCGTGACCGCGACGCGACCCGTGGCGAGGTCCTGCACGGGCTGATTGATGCCGCGATGACCGAAGCGCAGCTTGTAGGTCCCGAAGCCGAGGGCGCGACCGAGCATCTGATGACCGAAGCAGATCCCGAAGACCGGCCTGCGGGCGTCGAGTGCCGCGCGGACCAGCGAGACGGCGTGCTCGGCGACCGCGGGGTCCCCGGGCCCATTGGAGAAGAAGATGCCGTCGCGTCCGCGCGCCAGCATCTCCTCGGCGCTGACATCGCCGGGGAGGACGTGCACGGTCATGCCGCGCTCCGCCATGCGATGCGGGGTCATCGACTTGATGCCGAGGTCTACCGCGGCCACGATGTATCGCTCATTGCCGATGGCGGGTACGACGTACGGCTCGGATACGGTCACCTCGCCGGTGAGATCGCATCCGGCCATGGGGGGAACATCGAGCACGCGTGCGATGAGATCGCCGTCAGCAGCAGTGGCATCGGCGCCGCTGAATATGCCCACGCGCATGGCACCGCGATCACGCAGGTGGCGCGTGAGCGCCCGCGTGTCGATCCCACGGATGCCCACGACACCCGCGTCGGTGAGGTCATCCTCGAGCGTGCGGCGAGACCGCCAGTTGGAGGGGATGGGCGAGGGATCGCGCACGACGTAGCCGGCGACCCAGATGCGGCGGGACTCAGGATCCTCGTCGTTCATGCCCGTGTTGCCGACATGTGGCGCGGTCATCACCACGACCTGTCCGCGGTACGAGGGATCGGTGAGCGTCTCCTGGTAGCCGGTCATGCCCGTCGAGAAGACCGCCTCGCCGAGTGTGGCTCCGACAGCGCCGTAGGACTGGCCGCGGAAGACGCGCCCGTCCTCGAGCACGAGCACGGCGGGGACCGATCCTGTCGTCATCGGCTCACCTCTCCCGCTCGTCCCTGCTCGGTCACCAGCCCGAGGATCGCGTCCAGCAGGATGCGCTGGTCCTCGGCCGCATCGGCCCGCAGGCCTGTGTCTATCAGCCTCCCACCAAGGTCCCATGTGATGACCAGCACCCCGTCGCGCTCATAGGCCTTGCCCGCGATGCCACGTGCCAGCCCGGCGCCGCGCAGGCTCGCGGCGGGGATGAGGAGGTCCTGCGCGCCTTCGCGGAGCAGGGTGATGCCGATGGGCGAGACCGCGATCATCGCTCGGCTGCGCACGCCGAGGTCGTGGACGACGATCCGGTCGAGCCAGTCGCCGTGGGTTGTCGAGCCAAGGAAGACGCCGGGGACGCGCGCCGTCGCGGACCCACCCTCGGGCCAGGATGCGGGTATCGGCGGCTCGGGGTAGTCCTCCTGCGAGTGCGCGCGACGAAGCCAGCCGCGCCGCATGCCCAGCAGCACGAGAGCGATGACACCGAGCACGAGGAGCACGAGCAGTGCCCGCATTGGCCACTGCGTGACCGGGGCCGAGGTCGGCTCTGCCGTCGCCACGATCCGCGCCAGGAACGTCACACCAGGGTCCCCTCGCTCACCGTGGGGCGTCCGCGCAGCACGGTGTGGACGACTGATCCGCGCATCGTGCGCGCGAGGAAGGGGGTGTTGGCGCTGCGTGAGGCAGACCGCGCGGGATCGACTTCCCACGTGGAGTCGGGATCGACCACGACGAGCGTGGCGGGCTCCCCGACGGCGATCGGGCGCCCCTGGTCATCGAGGCGTCCGATCCGGGCAGGCCGCTCCGACAGGCGATTCGCGACACCGCGCCAATCGAGACCGCCGGACGCGACCATGGTCTCGACGACGACGGGGAACGCCGTCTCGAGTCCGAGCATCCCGAATGCGCCTGCAGCCCACTCGCAGTCCTTGTCCTCGCGGGCGTGCGGCGCGTGGTCGGTCGCAACGGCGTCGATCGTGCCGTCGGCCAGCCCCTCCCGGACCGCGGCGACATCGGCCGCCGCGCGCAGGGGCGGGTTGACCTTGAAGCGTGGATCGTAGGTGCGGGCGAGATCCTCCGTGAGGATGAGGTGATGCGGCGTGACCTCGGCTGTCACGTCCACCCCCCGCTCCTTGGCCCAGCGCACGATCGCGACGGAGCCGGCGGTCGACAGGTGGCAGATGTGCACGCGCGAGCCCACGTGCTGAGCCAGCAGCACATCGCGCGCGATGATCGCCTCCTCCGCAACCGCGGGCCAGCCCCGCAGGCCGAGGATTCCGGAGAGTTCACTCTCGTTCATCTGCGCGCCCTCGGTGAGGCGTGGGTCCTGGGCATGCTGTGCGATCACACCGTCGAATGCCTTCACGTACTCGAGCGCGCGGCGCATCAGGACCGGATCGCTCACGCACACCCCGTCGTCGCTGAAGATGCGCACGCGGGCCGCCGAATCCGCCATCGCCCCGAGTTCCGCGAGGCGCTCCCCGGCCAGCCCCACGGTCACCGCGCCCACGGGTTGGACATCGCAGTAGCCGGCCTCGATGCCTCGGCGCCAGACCTGCTCCACGACTCCCGCCGTGTCGGCGACCGGGGTGGTGTTGGCCATGGCATGCACGGCGGTGAAGCCGCCCAGCGCGGCGGCAGCCGTGCCCGTGGCGATGGTCTCGGCGTCCTCTCGCCCGGGCTCGCGTAGATGCGTATGCAGGTCGACGAAGCCCGGAAGCACGATGAGTCCGCGCCCGTCGATCACCGTGTCGGAGGTGGTGGGCGCGGTGCCCGCGGGATCGATCGCCGTGATGGCACCCTGCGCCCACGTGATGTCGACGAGATCCTCGCCATAGGGGCGCACATTGCGCAGGACGGTCGTCACGGTGTCGCCTCCTCGAGGGCATCTGTGGCGCCAAGCAGTCGGTAGAGGACCGCCATGCGCACGTGCACGCCGTTGGTGACCTGCTCGACGATGACCGACCGCGGCCCGTCGGCGACCTCGGCCGTGATCTCCATGCCCCGGTTCATCGGTCCCGGGTGCATGACGATCCCGTCATCGGCCAGCAGATCGGAGCGTCGGACATCGAGCCCATAGCGCCGTGAGTACTCATTGACGGAGGGGAAGTAGGCGGCGTTCATCCGCTCAGCCTGCACGCGCAGCATCATGACGGCATCAGCACCGGGCAGCGCCGCATCGAGGTCGTAGGAGATGCTGCAGGGCCACGACTCGACGCCTACCGGGAGCAGCGTCGGCGGGGCGACAAGGGTCACCTCCGCGCCCAGCGTGCGCAGGAGGAGGACATTTGATCGCGCGACGCGACTATGCAGGACATCACCGACGATGACGACCCGGCGGCCATCGAGTGCGCCCTTGCCCGCCGAGAGGTGGTGGCGCAGCGTGTACGCATCGAGGAGGGCCTGGGTCGGGTGCTCATGGGTCCCGTCGCCGGCGTTGACGACGACACCCTCGATCCAGCCCGAGTGCGCGAGCCGGTGCGGTGCGCCGCTCGCTCCGTGCCGGACGATGACCGCGTCGGCACCCATCGCCTCGAGCGTGAGCGCCGTGTCCTTGAGGCTCTCACCCTTGGACACACTGGATCCCTTGGCGCTGAAGGTGATGACGTCGGCGGAGAGTCGCTTGGCAGCCGCCTCGAAGGAGATGCGCGTACGGGTCGAGTCCTCGAAGAAGAGGTTGACGACGGTGCGGCCCCGCAGCGTCGGCAGTTTCTTGACCGCACGATCGGAGATGCGGGCGAGTTCCGCCGCTGTGTCCAGCACGGCGATGGCCTCTTCACGCGAGAGGTCCGCTGCGCTGAGAAGATGCTGGCTCATCCCGACACCACGACCTCATCGACCCCGTCGACTTCGCTGATGCGCACGCGCACGGCCTGGCCCAGTGCAGTCGGGATGTTCTTGCCGACGTAGTCCGCGCGCAGGGGCAGCTCGCGGTGGCCGCGATCCACCAGGACGGCGAGTTGCACCGCCCGTGGCCGCCCCAGGCCGCTCAGGGCATCGAGGGCCGCACGGATCGTGCGGCCGGAGAAGAGGACGTCATCGACGAGCACCACGAGTCGGCCGTCGATCCCCTCGACCGGCACGTCAGTGGCATGGAGGGGACGTGCCCCACGCAGGCTCAGGTCATCGCGGTACATCGTGATGTCGAGAGCGCCCACCGGGACGGGCATGCCCTCGATGTCGGACATCCGCGCCGCGATGCGGCGGGCGAGGGGGACCCCTCGGGTCTGGATGCCCAGGAGCACGAGGTCATGGGCGCCATGGGCACGCTCGAGGATCTCGTGCGAGATGCGACCGAGGATGCGGGAGATGTCATCCGCGCCCAGGACGCGGGCACCGGGCCCATCAGGGATGGCGCTGTCGCGCTCCCGGAAGCCGGGCATATCGGCAGCCGTCATGGCTGACCTCCTTCCCCGCCTCGCTGGACGGGTCGTTAAAGGATGTCGTGGCTGACCTTAGCCTACCCCCCGGCTGATGCGGGCAGGCGCGCCCGGTCATCGCGCGATCAGCCGCCGGCGGCCCAGGTGAGGATGGCCGAGAAGACGAAGCCGGCCGCACCGATGATGCCGGCCCAGGCCTTCACGCTGCGTACGGCGATCGGGATCATCTCGTTGATGACGACGACGAGAAGAGCACCGGCAGCGATGGACTGGATGATGGCCTGCACCGCATCCGAGGCGTTGTAGAGCAACTGATAGCCGACGGCGGCGAAAACGGCGCCGATGACGACGATGAAGGCAAATCTCAGAAGCACCCTGCCAAGCACCATCCCGCCGGCGAGCAAGGCGGCGGCGATCCCGATCGCCTCGGGAATGGCCGCGATGAAGATCGATCCCACGAGCGCAGCGGAGACCCCGACCGAGGCCGTGTGCAGCGTGAGGCCGACAGCTACGGACTCCGGAACGCCGTCGATGACCATGCCGATTGTCAGATTGCGCGCCTCCTTGGCGGTCGCGCCGTGCACTTCGCCGTCCTCAGCGCCCGATCCCGATGCGGCGTGCGTCGGAGATTCGTGGTCCGGTGCTCCGCCCCCGCTCTCGGCGAGCTCGGCCGCGATGAACTCCCCCGGTTGCTCGTCGTCGCCCTTGCGCTCGAGCAGGGCGATGATGCCGAAGTAGATGAGGCATCCGATGCCGATGCCAATCGCGGTAGGCCCGGCACCGGCCTCGTCGTAGGAGACCGCGACGAGATCGACCGCGACGGCCGAGATGACGGCGCCCGCGCCGAAGGCCATGAGCACGCCCACGACCTTGGGGCGCTTGAGGCCGGGGAACTTCCAGACGAGGAGGGCGCCGACGATCAGCGCGGACTGCGCGATGGCCCCGAAGAGCGCTGCTTCAAGCATGCGGGGACGCTACACCCCGCCGCCCCTGCCGCCACTGCCAATCAGGTGGACGCGCATGCCATTGGTCGTGCCCGGGATGCCGGGGGGCACCCCGGCCACGATCACCACGCGGTCGCCGTAGGTCACCCGGCCGATGTCGAGCAGGGCACGGTCGACCTGGACCACCATGTCGTCGGTGTGCATCACCGGAGGCACGAGGAAGGTCTCGACCCCCCAGACCAGGGCCAGCTGGCTGCGCACGCGAGGGTTCGGCGTGAAGGCCAGGATCGGCGCGGGTGCGCGCCACCGCGCGATGAGCCGCGCCGATGATCCGGTCTCCGTGAAGGGGATGAGGCTGGCAGCGCTCACGGCACCGGCCACGTCGACGGCGGCCTTGGTGAGTGCACGCGCGGTGGACCCGGGTGGATCCGCCGGCAGGCTGGTGAGGCGATCCAGGGCGTTGTCCTCGACATGGGCGATGATGCGCGCCATCGTCTCGACCGCGAGGGGCGGATGCTCTCCGACGCTCGTCTCGCCGGACAGCATGAGCGCATCGGCACCATCGAGGACGGCGTTGGCCACGTCACTCGCCTCCGCGCGCGTCGGGCGCGTGGCCGTCGCCATCGAGTCGAGCATCTGCGTGGCCACGATCACCGGCTTGGCGGCCACCCGGCACAGTTCGATGGCGCGCTTCTGCACCAGGGGCACCGCCTCGAGCGGCAGCTCCACGCCCAGGTCGCCGCGCGCCACCATGATGCCGTCGAACGTCGCGACGATCTCCGCGAGATTGTCGACGGCCTGGGGCTTCTCCACCTTGGCGAGCACAGGAATGCGCAGGCCCTCTTCGTCCATCACCCGGTGGACATCGGCGATGTCCGCTGCCGAGCGCACGAAGGATAGGGCGATCAGATCAGCACCGACACGGAGCCCCCAGCGCAGGTCGTCGATGTCCTTCTCCGACATTGCCGGCACGCTGACCGCCACGCCCGGCAGATTGAGCCCCTTATTGTCGGAGACGCGCCCACCCTCGACGACGCGGGTGACCACGCGGGGACCGTCGACGCGCACGACCTCCAGCGCGACGCGACCGTCGTCGATGAGCACGGTGTCGCCCGCGGACACGTCGCCGGGCAGGCCGGCGTAGGTCGTCGAGACCATCTCGCGATCTCCGGGCACGTCCTCCGCGGTGATGGTGAAGGTGTCGCCCACCGCGAGCAGGACCGGGCCGGCGGCGAATCGGCCCAGTCGGATCTTGGGCCCCTGCAGGTCGACGAGGATGCCAATGGCACGACCCGAGGCATCGCTCGCGCGCCGGACATGGTCGTAGACCGCACTGTGATCGGTGTAGCTGCCGTGACTGAGGTTGAGGCGCGCGACATCCATGCCCGCATCCACCAGTCCCAGGATCTGCTCGTAGGAGCTGGTCGCCGGCCCGAGGGTGGCGACGATCTTGGCGCGGCGCATGACTCTCCTTGCGTGAGGGATCACTCGGCGAATGCGGGCTCTACACCGTAAGGGGTCGCGCCGACGCGGGGATGGGCGAGGGCAGGTTGGTGCCGCCCATGAGGTAGCGGTCCACCGAGGCAGCCGCGGCCCGCCCCTCGGCGATGGCCCACACGATGAGCGACTGACCGCGGCCGGCGTCGCCGGCGACGAAGACTCCGTCGAGGGACGTGGCGTAGTCGTCCGAACGCGCGATGGCTCCACGCTCGGTCACATCGAGCGAGAGATCCTCGACAAGGCCTGCCGTCTCGGGACCGTCGAAGCCCATCGCAAGGAAGACCAGGTCGGCCGGCAGCACCCGGGCACTTCCCTCGACCGGCCTGGGTGTCCCGGCACTCCAATCGACATCGACGAGTCGCAATCCGGTGAGTCGACCCTCCGAGCCGACGAACTCCTCGGTGGACACGGCGAACACGCGATCGCCCCCCTCCTCATGCGCACTCGAGACGCGGTAGGTCATGGGGTAGGTCGGCCACGGCTGATCGGCCGGTCGCAGCTCCGGCGGGGTCGGCATGATCTCGAGCTGCGTCACCGACGCGGCGCCCTGCCGATGTGCCGTGCCGAGGCAGTCGGCACCCGTATCCCCACCGCCGATGATCACGACATGCTTGCCCGCCGCGTGGATGGGCGCCTGGTCGATGTCGCCCTCCTGGACGCGGTTGGAGCCAGGGAGGTACTCCATCGCCTGATGCACCCCCGCGAGGTCCCGTCCGGGAATGCCGAGGTCGCGCCACCGAGTGGCGCCCATAGCCAGGACGATCGCGTCGTAGCGCTTGCGCAGGTCCGCCACGCTGATGTCCACGCCGATCTCGATCCCGGCGCGGAATTTCACTCCCTCCTGGACAAGTTGGCGCAGGCGTCGATCCAGGTGGGACTTCTCCATCTTGAACTCCGGGATGCCGTAGCGGAGGAGTCCGCCCATGCGATCCGCCCGCTCGTACACCACGACCGTGTGACCGGCGCGCGCGAGCTGCTGCGCGGCAGCAAGGCCGGCCGGGCCCGATCCCACCACGGCGATTGCCTTGCCGGTGGAGTAGTCCGCCGGCTGGGGTTCGACCCACCCCGAGTCCCAGGCCCGGTCGATGATCGACACCTCGACCTGCTTGATCGTCACCGGATCGGCGTTGATGCCGAGCACGCAGGAGGTCTCGCACGGTGCAGGGCATAGCCGACCGGTGAACTCGGGGAAGTTGTTGGTGGCGTGCAGGCGCTCCGACGCCGCGCGCCAGTCGTCGCGCCAGACGAGGTCATTCCACTCGGGGATGAGATTGCCGAGGGGGCAGCCGTTGTGGCAGAAGGGGATGCCGCAGTCCATGCATCTACCCGCCTGGTCCCGCAGGCGATCGGGGGCGAAGGGCTCGTAGACCTCGCGCCAGTCCATGAGACGCAGGTCGACCGGGCGCCGCGCGGGCGCCTCGCGGGGAGTGGTGAGGAATCCACGAGGATCAGCCACGAGCAGCCTCCATGACGACATCGGCAGGATCGCGGCCTTCGAGGACGGCCCGTCGCTGCGCCTCGAGCGCGCGACGGTAATCGCGCGGCATGATCACAGTGAAGCGGTCGAAGGCCTCCTCCTCGAGCAGCCTGCGGGCTACGGGCGAGTCGGTCTCCTCCGCATGACGCACCAGCATCGCGCGCACGATCTCGATGTCATCGGCGCCCAGAGGCTGCAGATCGACCATGTCGGGGTTGACGCGGTCCACCGCGAGGTCGAGGACGTACGCCGTGCCCCCGGACATGCCGGCGGCGATATTCCGGCCCGTGCGCCCGAGGATGAGTACCCGGCCGCCGGTCATGTACTCGCACGCATGGTCGCCGACGCCTTCAACGACCATGGTCGCACCGGAATTGCGGACACCGAATCGCTCGCCCACCACGCCCCGCAGGAGGATCTCCCCCGAGGTTGCGCCGTACCCGATGACGTTGCCCGCGATGATGTTGTCCTCCGCCGGGAAGCTCGCCGCCCGATCAGGGCGCACGACGATGCAGCCGCCGGACAGGCCCTTGCCCACGTAGTCATTGCTATCGCCCTCGAGTCGCAGGGTGACACCGCGCGGCAGGAAGGCGCCGAAGGACTGGCCCGCGGAGCCGATGAAGGTGAGGTCGATGGTGCCCTCGGGCAGGCCTACTCCTCCGTGCTGGCGGGTGACCTCGGCCCCGAGCATCGTGCCCACCGTGCGATGGACATTGCGGATTGGCAGGCGCGCGCGGACTGGCTCTCCCCCGGTCAGGGCCGGTGCGCACAG
>JAULZJ010000346.1:0-6800 GCA_032117435.1 Candidatus Nanopelagicales bacterium
CCACGTGATCACCGCGGGCCACTGCGCCTTCGGTCGCACTCCGGGGAGCATCTCGGTGGGTTGGACTCCCACCGGTGTCCTGCCCATGACGACTTGGGCACCGGTCACCTCCGTGGCGGTGCATCCCGATTACGACAACACCACCTTCGTCAACGACATCGCGGTGCTCACCTTGACCGTCCCGATCCTGGGCGCTGAGCCGATGCCTCTGGGTTCGCCCGCACTCGCGCGAGCATCCCTCAAGGACGGGGCGTCGGTCGCCTCGGCCGGTTTCGGTTACACGTCGTCGCGGGGGCCGCTCAGCGATCGCGCGCGCGTCGCGGATCTGATCGTCCTACCGGATCGTGTGTGCGCCGCGGACAGCGCGACGTACACAATCGGAGATGTGACCTTCACGGGGCTGGGCGTCGATACCGCCACCGCCCTGTGCGCCATCGGTGTCGTGCCCCAGAGCCGTCTCATCATCGACACCTGCCAGGGTGATTCGGGTGGCCCGCTCTTCGTCGACACCTCGGGGGGTGCGCGGCTCCTCGGCCTCGTAAGCGGTGGCGTGGGTTGTGCCGGCTTCGACGGCGGTACGGAACTGAGGGCGAAGACTCCCGGCGTCTATACGCGCATCACGGCATACCTCACGTGGCTGACCGGGATCGGCGTCCGATCGGCCCCCGCGGTGCCCAGGATCACCGCGCAATCGACAGGCGCTGCCGACATCACTGTCACCTTCACGCCCGGTGATGCCTCAATCCCGTCCGGCTACCGAGCTGTGGCGACCGGCGCGGACGGCGCATCGGAGTGCTCGACACCGGCGGGTACGACTACCTGCACCATCACCGGGCTCACGCCCGGCGCCAGATACAACGTCGTGGGTTTCGCGCAGGGTGGCACCTCCGAGTCGAGCGCGTCCGCTCCCGTCAGCTCCGTGGCCGGCATCCCCTCCGCGCGCCCAGGGAAGCCGCGCATCGATGCGGTCAAGGTGACACCCGACAAGCGGCTGGCGGTCACGGTCAGCCGCGCAGACTCCTTTGCCTGGACGTCCACTGTCGTCATTTGCCGGTCAGGGGACCGCACATTCCGGGGTGATGTGCGGGAGGGTAAAGCGGTGCTGTCCCTGCCTGGGCGTCAGACCTATCGGTGCTACGCCAAGAGCGCCAATCCCCTGGGCGGCACTCGGTCCAAAGCCATCCTGATTGACATGTGACATGCGCCGATTCCTGCCCCCGCTGATCGCCTCGACCGTAGCCCTGGCCCTGCTCGCCGCCATGCCCGCGTCGGCCACTGCTCGCACACAGCCGGGACCCGGTGTCGGGGCGCGCGTGGTCAACGGCGAGCCCGGACCGTCCGAGGACTTCGGCTTCCTCGTCGCGCTCGGCGACCGCGCCCGGTATCAGGCACTCGGCATGGATCGCGCGCAGTTCTGCGGAGGCACGCTCGCCTCGCAGATCCTGGTGATCACCGCCGCACACTGCGTCAACGAACTCACCGCGCGCGGACTCGTCGTCGGTTCCTTCCCCGATGGCGACCTTGCGAGCGAGGGCGGGACCGTCGTCAACGTCTCTGCCATCAAGGTGCATCCGGGCTACCGCTCGGATACCCAGGCCAATGACATCGCGGTGCTCACTCTCGCCCAGCCCCTGCGCGGCGTACGCAGCCTGACACCGGCGACACCCGAGGAGGCGACCGCACTCGCCGCGCCGCGTGCACCCGCCAGCGTGGCCGGGTGGGGTGCCACCAACCAACGAAATCCCTGGCGCTTCACGTCCGTCTATCGCATCGGCTCGCTGGTGGTATTCCCCACCTCGGCGTGCGGCGAGGGCGGGACCTTCACCATCGATGGCGTCACCTTTCGCGGCTACGGCCCAGGATCACTGGACCCACGCGTCATGCTGTGCGCCGAGGGCGTGCGCGGCGGCACTCCGGTGGACAGTTGCGTCGGTGATTCCGGTGGACCCCTCGCCGCCGGTCTCGGCGACCAGCGACGGCTCATCGGCATCGTGAGCTGGGGATTGGAGCAGTGCGCGACGAGACAGGGGCCGGGTGTCTACACCCGCGTGTCGGCATTCACCAACTTCCTCGCCAGCGCCGGAGTCCCCTTCGCTCCCGAACCCTCCGACACTCCGCTGCCCCCGAGGATTACCCGCATTGCGACGTCCGCGACCGCCATCACGATCACCGTGACGCCCGCGACTGGCGGTCTCGCACCGGATCAGTACGCCATCTCCGCGCGTGACCCCGGCGGTCAGGTGACGTCATGCACCGTCGACGCACCGCCGCGGCCGCAGACTTCTCGCTGCACGATCGCCGATTTGACACCTGGCACCCCCTATGCCGTCACCGCCATTGCGATCGCTGCCGACATGCCATCTGGCCCGAGCGCTGAGCGCACCGTGACACCGGCCGGGCTGCCGGCCACGCCCCGCATCATCGATGTCCGGACTGATCGCGGCGGATTCGCGGGATTCGTCGTAAGCGACATCAGCGGCAACGGCTCACCCATCACCCGCAAGGCTGTGCGCTGCGCGGCCAAGGCCGAGCCGGCGCGCTCCGCGCCGATCGTTTCTCGTGGCATCGCCCTCATCTCCGGCCTGTCGCGCGGTACGACGTACTCGTGTGTGGCCGCAGTGGCCAATGAGTTCGGCGTGACGAAGTCCGACAAGGTCCGGGTCAGGGCACGCTAGAGACCACTAGGCTGCCCCTCATGTTGGCCGCCTACTACGAGCAGCGAGGCAACTCCGACGTGCTGCAGGTCGGTGAGATCGCGACTCCCGGTCCCGGCGTCGGTGAGGTCCGCGTGCGCCTGCAGACCGCGGCGGTCAACCCGACAGACTGGAAGGCACGAGCGCACGCATCCCCGATGGACTTCCCGCTGCAGGTCCCCGGACAGGATGGCGCCGGCGTCATCGAGGCCGTCGGGCCCGGAGTCGACATCGCACGCATCGGCGAGCGAGTCTGGGTCTACCTCGCTGCATCTCAGCGGCAGTACGGCACTGCGGCGCAATTCACCGTCGTCGCCGCACGGCAGGCCGTCCCCATTCCCGACGGCATCTCCATCGACGATGCCGCCGCGCTTGGCGTGCCATACCTCACGGCTTATGGATGCCTCTTCGCCGACGGGCCGATTGAGGGCCAGACCGTCCTGGTGCACGGCGGTGCGGGCGCTGTCGGCCACGCAGCGATCCAGCTTGCCCGACGCGCCGGGGCGCATGTCATCTCCACGGTGAGCAACACATCGAAGGGGGCCATCGCCGCGTCGGCAGGGGCTCACGTGGTCGTCGACTACACATCCGAAGGCGCCACCGATGCGATCCGCGCTGCCGCGCGCGCAGGTGTCGATCGCATCATCGAAGTCGACCTCACGCACAACCTCGACCTCGACCTCGCCGTCCTGGTCCCGGGTGGCGTCATCGTGACGTACGCCGCCGACGCAGCCGACCCCACGATCCCCGTCCGGACGCTGATGACACGCAACGCCACCCTACGCTTCGCACTGCTCTACGGATTCCCCACACCGCTGCTCGCGGATGCTGTCGCGGAGATCACGCAGGGCCTCGAGGCGGGCGAACTCTCGCCGCTTCCCGTCGTTCGCTTCCCGCTCGCCCAGATCGCCGCTGCCCACGACGCGGTGCAGTCGCGCACACCCGGCAAGGTGCTCATCGACCTGCCCTGAGGGCAGTCACCGGATCCGACTAAGTCAGCGACCCTCAGCGTCGAGCTCTGCCAGCAGGTCAACGCGCCGCTCGTGGCGCGCGCCCTCGAAGTCGGTGCCGAGGAAGACTCCGAGCACCCGCTCGGCTTCGGCCACGGCTGTCACGCGGCCGCCAAAGCACGCGACGTTGGCGTCATTGTGCCGGCGGCTGAGCTCCGCGTCCTCCGACGTGCGCAGCACCGCTCCTCGGACACCAGGGATCTTGTTGGCCGCCATGCAGATGCCCTGGCCACTGCCGCATATGGCGACACCGCGGTCAGCATCGCCCGCCGCGACCTCGCGTGCGACGGCGGCGCCGTAGACCGGGTAGTCGCACGATGACTCGGAGTCAGTGCCGACGTCGATCACCTCGTGACCAGCCGCATGCAGCCACTCGCGCAGGGCCTCCTTGAGCTCGAAGCCCGCGTGGTCACTGCCGATGACGATTCTCATATGCCCGCACTCCCTCGGTCCCGATCGACAGCCGATTGCCAGCGTTCCTGACGCGCGACGATCACGGCACTGCCCGCGGGGTCCACGATGCCATGCGGGTCGATGGCGACGGGCGGCATGGCGAGGCCGATGGCTGCGGCTCCGAGGCGGGCCGCCCCCACGACCGTGGCGTCCGCGACGGACGCCGGGCGCAGCGCGACACCTAGGGCATCGGCCAGGAGCGCGACATATCCCGCGTCTCGGCTACCACCACCGAGGGTTGTCAGGGGCGATGCAGGGGCGGCACCGGACTCGGCGATAGCCGCATAGCCGGCAGCGACGGTGTACGCCATGCCCTCGAGCACCGAGCGCAGCATCGCCTCGCGGGTGGTCCCGAGCGTGAGCCCCTGCCAGGACGCACGGAGATCGGGATCGAGGTAGGGACTGCGCTCACCGGCGACGAAGGGCAGGAAGATCGGGTCGTCCGCCCGCACTCCGGCAGCGAGCGCGCGCTGGGCCTCGTCGATGTCAGCTCCAAGCCAACTCAGCGCGCGTTCGAGCGCCAATCCCCCGCTCTGCATGGCTGCTAGCCGGTAGTACGCCGACCCAATCGCGCCGACGGCAGCGAAGGTGTGGGTGCGCAGCGTCCGATCGGGGTCCGGCGCGGCGATGACACTGCTCAGTTGCGCACCCGTGCCCAGGGCCAGCGCACCTGAGCCTGCTTCCAGGCCCAGCCCGTGGATGCCGCACGCTGCATCGGCACCCCCGATCGCGACAGGGATCCCCGCGAGGGCGGAGGTGTCCAGGCGCACGTCACCGCCGAGGGCATCCGATGCCACGATCGGCGCGAGCAACTCCGGGCGCACTCCGCATGCGGCCAGTGCCGCGTGACTCCACGCACCACTGACGAGATCGAAGAGCAGGGTGCCGCTCGCGTCAGAAGGATCGGTCGCCACCTCTCCCGTGAGCTGCATCCGAAGCCAGTCCTTGGGCTGCAGTGCCCAGCTCGCGCGCTCCAGTAGCTCGGCCTCGTGCTGGCCGAGCCAGGCCAGCGTCACGCCAGCGAATCCCGGGAAGGGCGCCGATCCCAGCCGTGCAAGTTGATCGCGACCGAGCGCAGCCGCGATGCGACGCGCCTCATCGCTGCTGCGCGTGTCCGCCCACGTGATGGCTCTGCGCAGGGGAGTGCCGTCCGCTGTGCAGAGGACGACGCCGTGCATCTGCCCGCTGAGGCCGATGGCACGGGGACGATCGCCCGTGATCGCCATGACCTCTCGCGCAGCATCGGTGGTTGCCTCGAGCCACGCCATCGGATCGCTCTCCGCCCAGCCCGGCTCGACAGAGTGGACGGCGTACGGGCGCACGGCGGAGGAGCGGACTCGGCCGTCCGCGTCGACCAGGGCCACCTTGACCGACTGGGTGCCCAGGTCGATTCCGACGACGCTCATCGGGATACCCGGCTCCGGCACATGGCCACATCCTGCCGCGCTAGCCTCGCTCCCGTGCCCGCGGTCGTCTGTATCGGCAGCCTCAATGTGGATCTGGTCGTACGCCTCGCCCGCATGCCAGGCGTGGGCGAGACGGTGACGGGCCATGCCCTGGAGCGCCACCTGGGCGGCAAGGGCCTCAACCAGGCACTCGCGGCCGCGCGTGCCGGCGCGCGAGTCGCGATCGTCGGGGCCGTCGGCTCCGACGATGGAGGCACGTGGATGCGGGACGAGCTCTCAACCGAGGGCGTCGACCTGGGCGCCGTTGCCACCGTGGAGGGTCCGAGCGGCACCGCACTCATCGAGGTCGACGAGACGGGTGCCAACCGCATCGTCGTGATCCCCGGAGCCAATGGCTGGCTCACCTCCGAATACACAGCCGCGCAGGTGCAGCGCCTGCAGCCCGCGCACATCGCGCTGGCACCACTCGAGGTGCCTCCCGAATCCGTCCTCGGCGCGCTGCGCGCCGCCCATGCCGCAGGAATGCGCACCATCCTCAACACCGCGCCCGTGCCACCCGAGGGCCTGCCCGAGGGACTGCTCGCGGTGACCGACATCGTCGTCGCCAATGAGCACGAGGCGAGCATGATCACGGGCAACGTGGTTGCCGGCATAGCTTCTGCGCACGCTGCAGCAGCCGGCCTGCGCAACCTCGGCGCCACCAGTGCGATCGTGACCCTGGGCGGCGAGGGTGCCGTCTGGTCGACGCCCGAGGGTGACGGCCACACCAAGGCCTATCCGGTCACCCCCATCGACACGGTCGCCGCCGGCGATGCCTTCTGCGGTGTGCTCGCGGCATCGTTGGCGGCGGGTCTGGCGTGGGAGCATGCCCTCAAGCGGGCAAGTGCAGCCGGCGCGCTGGCCACGACGGTGGGTGGCGCAGCACCCTCGCTCCCTACGGCCCACGCCATCGATGCGCTCGTCTCAGCAACGGAGGATTCGTGATCTGGCACCCGCAGCTCGCCTCACTGCTCGCTCGATTCCGGCACGCCAACGCCATCGCCGTGCTCGATGCGCCCTTCCCGACGTACCCCGACATCGAGACCGTCGATCTCATCGTGCGACGCGGACTGCCCACCATCCCCGATCTCGTCGAACTCATCCTCGCCGAGCACGAGGTCAGCAGCGTGGTCATGGCGGATGAGTTCCGCCAGCACGTCGATCCCGCGACACAGGCCGACTACCTCGCCCACCTCGGC
>JAULZJ010000347.1:0-14548 GCA_032117435.1 Candidatus Nanopelagicales bacterium
TCGTCGTCATAGGTCAGGCCGGTCATGGGGTCGACCGATGCCATGGAGTACCTCCGCATTTTCAAGTGAGGGCCGCCTGGCCCCGGGACGCCTAAAGGTTAGGGCTGATTACCGCGCTATCCCAGGAAGCGCGCCAGGTACTCGCGAGTACGTTGCTGGATCGGGTCCCTGAGGACCTGATCCGGCGTCCCCTCTTCGAGGACGACGCCGCCATCGAGGAAGCAGACACGGTCGGCCGCCTCCCGGGCGAATCCCATCTCGTGCGTGGCCATGACGATGGTCAGGCCCTCCTCCTTGAGTTCGCGCACGGCGTCGAGGACCTCACCCACTAGGAGCGGGTCGAGTGCGGAGGTGATCTCATCGAAGAGCAGGATCTCCGGGGACATGGCCACGGCGCGCACGATGGCGACGCGCTGCTGCTGTCCACCCGAGAGCCGGTCGGGGTACTCCCCCGCCTTGTCCTCCAAGTCGAATCGCGCCAAGAGGCGACGGGCGCGCTCCTCCGCCTCGGCCTTGGACCGCTTCAGCACCTTGCGCTGCCCCAGCGTGATGTTATCGAGCACCGTCATGTGCGGGAAGAGATTGTAGGCCTGGAAGACGATGCCGACGCGGCGACGGACGGAGTCGAGATCAGTCTTGAACGCCGTGACATCGAGATTGCCGTCCAGCATGATGCGGCCGGCATCGACCGTTTCGAGCCCGTTGATGCAACGCAGCAGCGTCGACTTGCCCGATCCGCTCGCACCAATGAGGACGACGACCTCGTGCTCGTGTACGTCGAGATCGATGCCTCGCAAGACCGACTCGGCACCGAAGGACTTCCACACGCTTTCGACGGCAAGTGAGACGGTCGTCATGCGGTGAATCCCGACCCGCGCTGGCGCCGTTGCCGCGCCTGGAGCCAATCCGTGAAGCGCGTCATGGGGATCGTCAGCGCGATGAAGAGGCATGCGGCAGCGACATAGGGCGTGTAGTTGAAGGTGAACGACGCGTCGATCTGGGCCCTGCGCAGGACCTCGATCGGCCCGAGGACCGAGACGAGAGCGGTGTCCTTCTGTAGGGAGATGAAGTCGTTGAGCAGCGGCGGCGTCACATTGCGGATCGCCTGGGGCAGCACGACATAGCGATTCGTCTGCCACGAGGACAGGCCGAGTGATCGGGCCGCCATGCGCTGGCTGGGATTCACCGAGTCGATGCCTGCGCGGAACACCTCCGCCACGTAGGCGCCGTACGAAAGGACGAGCGCGACAACACCCCAGACCAGGACGTCATCCGGCGCTCCCTGGAGCTGCAAAGCAGGCACGCCGAAGCCGAGCAGGAGGATGACGAGCAGGGTGGGAACGCCGCGGAAGACGTCGACGTACACCGTCGCGACGATCCGCAGGGGCAGGAAGATCGGGCTCTTGAGGCGCCGCACGAGTGCGACCGTGAGACCGAGGATGAGGATGAGCGGCTCGGCGATGAGGAAGATGCGGATGTTAAGCCAGAAGGCGTCCAGGAGACCGGGGAACGATTCGCTGAACGCCTCGGGGCTGAAGAAGGTCTCCTGGACCGCGGGCCAGCCCGGTGTCCGCACGACGAAGAACGTGATGACAGTCGCGGTGACGACCAGGCTGACCATGCCGATGGCGGCGTCGCGCCATGCCTTGCGCTGGCGGTAGCGCACGCGCGCGGGGTCGACGTACGGCATCTGAGCCGATACGTCGGACCCCGCGCGAGTCGCAGCGGCGGATGCGCTGCCAGGCTCGGTCACTCCTTGAAGTAGGGCGCCGTCGTCCCGGCCAGCCACTCGTCCTGGATGGCCTGGAGCTCACCGGAATCCTTGAGCTCCGTCAGCACCTTGTTGACGCAGGTCACCAGCGGGTTGTCCTTCTGGAAGAGCATGCCGAACTGCTCGCCACCCTCCTGGGCGGGGAACTGGCCGATGATCTTGCCCTTGGGGATCTCGACTGCCGTGATGTAGTACGCCGTGGGCAGGTCCACCACGATGCCGTCGATCTGCCCGTTCTTCAGCGCAGACTTGGCGTCATTGGTGTCGTTGTAGACGAAGATGTCAGTGCTGGGCTGGATGAAGTCCTCGATGTACTTCAGGCTCGTGGTGCCCACCTGGGCGCCCAGCTTGGCGTCTTTGAGCTCCGTGAGCGACGTGGCATTGGCGATCGGGGCGTCGGAGAGGGCGATGACGGCCTGGTTGACGGTGTAGTACCCGTCCGAGAAGGTCACGACCTCGGCGCGCTCGGGCGTGATCGAGATCTGGTTGATGTCGAAGTCGAAGTCCTTCGCACCGGGGGCATAGGACTTGTTGAACGGCACGACCGTCCAGGCGACTTCCTGTGCGGTGAAGCCGAGGCCCTCGGCGACGGCGTACGCGACAGCCGACTCGAAGCCCTGGCCGTTGCTGGGATCGTCGTCGACGAAGTAGGGCGGGTAGGCCGGGCTGTCCGTGCCGACGGTCAACTGACCGGCGTTGACCAGCGTCAGGCTCTCCTTGGCGCACTCATCGGGCGTCTCGGTCGGCGAGGGCGCGGCCGATGACGATGCGGGCGCGGCCGAGGACGACTCGGGAGCGGGGGCGGAGGACGAAGCCCCGCCCGAGGACTCCTGAGCGCAGGCAGCGAGCAGCAGACCGGACGCGGCAAGTGCGGCGATGGCAAGGGATCGACGTTGCATGGGAACTCCTCGTGGGGTGGTGTGCCAATCATCCTGCCAGTCGGTCAGGGGCCGATCACGGCGGGGACGGCCGCGGCCGGTCGCATCCGGGCCGCGATACCGGCACCGACGAGCGCGATGGCTGCCGCGCCCCACCAGATGACGTCGTACGTGGTCGTCGTCGCGCCCCCCTGCGCGACGGACGCGGCGTGAACGGCCCCGAGGATGGCAAGCACAAGCGAGCTCAGGATGGCGTCGGAGATCTGCAGGGCGGCCGAGTTCGCGCCCTGCTCATCGACCGGCGACAGGCGCAGCGTCTGCACGGCGATGGAGGGGAAGCACAGGCCCATGCCGAGGGATGCCACGAAGTAGGACACCGCGCAGAGCCATGCCGGAAGGGATGGCACCAGGCACAGCGGCAGCGAGATCAATCCGGCCGTGACGATGAGTGCGCCGAGCTGGACCGTGCGAGCACGATCGGTTGATTCGGGGATGCGACTTTGTGCGTACGAGCCGAGCCACCAGCCGAGCGCGGAGACGCTCAGGGTGAGGCCGGCGATCGTGATCGACAGGCCCCGCTGCTCGACGAGGGCGAGCGGGATGAAGGTCTCGGCGCCGAAGAAGGCGCCCGCGAGGATCCCGCGCATGAGGACTGTCGTGGGCAGGCCCCGCGCGAGGCTGAGGGCGCCGACGGGAAGCAGGGCTCGCACCGCGAAGACGATGAGGGCCAGGCCGGCCAGCACGAGTGCCCCATCGAGCCACAGTGGCAGCCCGGCTGGTCGCAGCAATCCGACCATCGCGAGGGTGAGCCCGCCCGCGGTGACCACGGCCCGGATGATGCGCCGCGGGCTCGCGGGCTCGCCGGTGCCCCCGTCATGCACGCGCAGGACATCGCGCAGCAGTAGGGCGGGCAGGACGAGCACAAGCGGCACCAGCAGGAAGGCCAGTCGCCAGGTGAGGGTCTCCGCGAGCCACCCCGCGATGAACGGCCCGATGAGCGCGGGGACTACCCAGGCCGCCGCCATGATCGAGAAGGCCTTGGGCCGCATGTCCTCGGGATAGGCCCGCGCGATGAGGACGTACGCCGCGACGATGAGCGCACCTCCGCCGAGCCCCTGCACACCGCGCGCGGCGATGAGGATCCCCATGCTCGGCGCGAGCCCCGCGATGATCGCGCCGGCGGAGAAGACTCCGAGCCCTGCCCACATCGAGCGCCGTGGGCCGTCTCGATCGCACCAGCTCCCGGCGAGGACCATGCCGACGAGCGACGCCGCGACGTAGGCATTGAAGGCCCACGCATAGACGCCGAGACCGTCGAACTCGACCGCGACGGCCGGCATCACGGTCGATACGGCGATGCCTTCGAAGGCGAAGAGCGTGATGGCGGCAACGACGCCGATCGTGACGGCGCGATACTGCGCAGCGAAGATGCTCAGGATTCGCCGTCCGGATCTCTCGGCTTGCCGGGGCGCATGCCCGAATAGATCTCCTGGCACTCCGGGCAGACCGGGAACTTCGACGGGTCGCGCCCCGGCACCCACTTCTTGCCGCAGAGTGCCTTGACCGGGCTGCCGGTCACGGCGCTCTCGACGATCTTGTCCTTCTGGACGTAGTGCGCGAAGCGCTCGTGATCGCCGTCGTCGGTGGAGGCGAGGCGCTCCTCGGTGAGGGTCGTGCCCTCGAGGGAGGGCGACTCCAGGGGCGTGCTCATGAGGCGAGTCTAGGGCCGGCCCCGCGCGACCCACGACACCTTTGAGTCGAGGCCCCAATAATGCGCCGTTATTCAACGGAGCACCGGCAGCCAGCCATACACTCCGATGGCAACTCCGCCAAGGAGGGAACATGAGCAGACGGACGCCCTACATCCTCACCTTTGCGTGTGCCGTGGCTGCAATCCTGGTGCCGGCACCAGCCCGTGCCGAGGTCTGCACGTTCACCAACGATGACGGTGACTACGCGTGGTCGAATGCAGCGAACTGGTCGTGTGGTCGCGCTCCCCTCGCGAGTGATTCGGTCACGATCGATGCGGAGGTGCACCTAGATAGGGACGCAACCGTCATGGGTCTCACCCTCGAAGGTGAGGATGCGCGTCTGATGCCCGCCCCTCAGTCGACGGCCACGCTCACCTTGACGATCAATGGCGACATCGAGTGGATAGGTGGATCTATCGGGTGGGACGGCACCGGGCGAATGGTGCTGGATTGGCGCAGCACCTCTGGGAACTTCACCATTTCCGGCCCTGAGGCTAAGGCTCTTTACCGGACAGGGAAGATCACAGGTGGGCGACGGCCCATCACGATCCAGGAGGGTGCCCGCGTTGAGATCGAATCGGCACCTTCCGGTTGGAGCATCTACTCGTCGGGATCATTGATCCTCGAGGACAGCGTCTCCCTAGAGGGTGACGGCGACGTGACCGTTACGAGCCTCGTCGCCCGGGGCGCCGCCTTTGTGAGTCTCGGAATGCTGAACGTCAGTGCGACGACGCAGTTGAGCGACGGGGCAGTGCTGAGCGTGTCGGGCGGCAGGCTCACCACAGGACCCGAGTTCACCGTC
This sequence comes from Candidatus Nanopelagicales bacterium, assembly GCA_032117435.1. GTDB lineage: Bacteria > Actinomycetota > Actinomycetes > S36-B12 > S36-B12 > Mxb001. Next base: position 5,203 of record JAULZJ010000347.1, read on the forward strand.
ACGGGAGACCCCGCCACCCCAAGTCTGGACGGGGGCCGGCTCATCACCGGTGCGCCGCTCGCGGGCCAGACGGACCCCAATCCGACAACTGTGGACTCCATCCCGACGGGCACACGCATTAATCAAGGCACGGCGACGTGGGAGCATCAGGCAGGTCCCATCGTCGGCAAAATGAGCCTGCAGGGAACGCCGACTGGCATGCCCTTCGTGTGGACCGGGGGCGAATTCACCGGCGAGCTCGTTGTGGGCCCTCAGGCCAGCATGGAGATCCTCGGTGATCCAGCCGTTCCCCTGGGCATCTCGGGTACGAGCAGCAAGCTGATCGTGCAAGGGGACCTGACATTGTCGGAGAGCACGCACCTCGACGTCGATGCGGGCTCAGCCGTATCCGTCACCGCTACCGGCAACGTCAGTCAATACTTGGGCGCCCAGATCACAGGCTCAGCGTCCGGTTCCGCGAAGTCCACCATCACGAATGACGGCACATGGAGCGCCTTCGGGCCCCTGGGAACCGTGACCATTCAGAATGCGGTAGTCCGGGGAACCGGTACCTGGAAGCGCGAGGAGGAGGCGCATTTCGTGTTCCAGGGTGGGCAACCGGTGGACTTGGCAAACCTCCACATCAAGGTTGCGAACAACTTTGCACTGTCCGCTGTGGCCGACACCGCCGTGATGCGGATCCGCAAACTCTCCGTGACATCAGGCGCACCCTCCCAGCAAGGCTTCGCGATCACCGTCGCTCGAGCTCAACAACTCAACACGACCGGGATGACCACGAGCGGACTGGCAATCAGTCCGACGCTCGCATACGTGGTGTCGACACCGTCGAATACGCTGGTCCTCACTCCCTCGGCTGCGGTGCCCCTCTCCCTCGAGTGCCAGCTTGCGTGTCCTTCAACGGCTAAGGTGAACCAGCCGTGGAACTTTAGCTTCATAGTCAGCGCCCCGGGTTCGCAAGCCACGGGTGTCACATTGAAGATCAGCCTTCCTCCGGGTACGACGGCCTACCGGACACAGAGATCTTGCTCGTACACGACCAGGACCATCACATGTCAGTTGGGGACCGTGAACAGTGCCCCCCAACAAGTGTTCGTCCGGTTGCGTTCGTCCTCACGGGGCACGAAGACCATCACGAGCGCATTGACCGCGAACGAGGCAATCAGCGACTCCGCGAAGGCAACGAAGTCATTCTCCGTGCGGATAGGCCGCTAGTTCTGCTCGGGATCGCTAGGACACATGGGCCACCAGGCCAGCGTGCCGCCCGCACGACGTAGGACCGCCGCCCACAACTGCTCCGGGTCGGCGAGGAAGGTGTCCGTCACGAGGTCGCCTGGTGGCACGACGGCCCAGGACCCACGGTCGAGCTCGTCGTCGAGCTGCCCGGGCGACCATCCGGCGTACCCGGCGTAGATGCGCAGCGCCTGCAGGTGCGGCACGAGGACATCGGCGGGTACGTCGAGATCGATGATCCCGAGCGACCCGACGACGCGGCGGAAGCCCTCCGGTTCGTCCGGCTCGCGCACGGCCGCGCCAAGTGCCGCCAGCCCCAGCGCGCTGTCGAGCGCGACCGGACCGCCCTGGTAGAGGTGCGGCGTCCCCGTGAGGTGGTCGCTCCAGCTGGGAAGCACGGATGCGACATCGAGCGTCGTCGGCTGGTTGAGCACGACGCCCAGGGTGCCGGACTCGTCATGCTCGAGCAGGAGGATCACTGCCTGGTGGAAGGGATCCTCGAGGTTGGGTGCCGCGACCAGGAGCAGTCCGGCCTCAGGCGGATCCGCTGGACGACCGATCGTGGTGGCCTCGAGCACGGAGCCATCGTGACGCGTCCTGCCCTGTCGGGTGATACCCTAGGGGGTATGCCGACCGTAGCGCTGACCGAAGCGACCTTCGCCCCCACCGTGCAGGACAGCCCCATCGTCCTCATCGACTTCTGGGCAGCCTGGTGCGGCCCGTGCCGGCAGTTCGCGCCCGTCTTCGAGAAGGCCAGCGACTCCCACGCCGACATCGTCTTCGCCAAGGTCGACACCGAGGCCGAGCCGGGCCTGGCCCAGGTCTTCCAGATCTCCTCGATCCCCACGCTCATGGCGATCCGCGACGGCGTCGTCCTCTACTCCCAGGCGGGCGCCCTGCCCGAGCAGGGCCTCGAGCAGCTCATCCAGGCCGTCCGCGATGTCGACATGGAGGAGGTCCGCTCCTCGATCGCCCAGGAGCAGGCGACCTCCTCGTCCGAGTAGGCAGGTCCCACGAGGACATCAGCCGAATGGATGACCCAGGTCGGTCGACTTGGCCGAGGGGTCCTGGCGCGCATCGCTTCTACCTTGGAGATATGCCTCAGCAGCCACTCGCCCAGGTCCCCGTCGATGCCATTTGGGATTGGCAGGAGCATGGCTCATGCCGCTCTGCTGACCCCACCCTCTTCTTCCATCCGCAGAACGAGCGCGGGTCCGCCCGCCGCTCGCGCGATCTCGCGGCCAAGGCCGTGTGCGCGAGCTGCCCCGTGCGCATCGAGTGCGCCGACTACGCCGTCCGGGCCCGTGAGCCCTACGGCGTGTGGGGCGGCCTGACCGAGGAGGACCGCGAGGCGATCTACGCCCGCATCGACCTCGCGGACTACCCCCGCACCCGCGGTGAAGGCGCCCGCATGGCAGCTCCCGAGATCGATGCCGCCATCCGCCCCCTTATGTCCGTCTCCGCCTGACTCGCCAGCCCCCCGGGACGGCGCAAGCCGCCCCGCTAGCCTCGTCCAGTGGATCTGACCGGGCGCGACCTCCTCAAGGAGCTCGACCTCACCGACGAGGAGTTCGACGGGCTCATTCGGCTTGCGGCCGAGCTCAAGGCCGAGCGTCTGGCCGGTCGCGAAGTGCCTCGCCTGCAGGATCGCGTGATCGCGCTGATCTTCGGCAAGACCTCGACCCGCACCCGTGTGGCCTTCGAGGTCGCGGCGTACCACCAGGGTGCGCAGGTGACCGTCCTCGACGCGTACACCTCGCAGATCGGCCACAAGGAGTCGATGGCCGACACGGCCCGGGTCCTCTCGCGCATGTTCGACGCCATCGAATACCGCGGCGACGCCCAATCGACCGTCGAGGAGCTGGCGCTCCACGCTGACGTGCCGGTATACAACGGTCTCACCGACGAGTGGCACCCCACGCAGATGCTCGCTGACATGCTCACCATGCGCGAGCACTCCGCGGACGGCTCCATCAGCTACGCCTACCTCGGCGACGCCCGCTCCAACATGGGCAACTCACTCCTGGTCGCAGGAGCGATGCTCGGCGCTGATGTCCGGATCATCGCGCCCGAAGGCCTCTGGCCGTCTCCCGACGTACGTCGTGCCGCGGAGGAGCGCGCGATGCGCACCGGTGCCCGGCTGCTGCTCACCGAGGATCCCGCTGAGGGCGTGCCCGGCGCGCAGTTCGTGCACACCGACGTCTGGGTGTCCATGGGCGAGCCTGCCGAGGTGTGGGCCGAGCGCGTGGACCTGCTCACGCCCTACCGAGTCGATGCGTCCGTGATGGAGCTCACCGGCCGCGCGGATGCGCGCTTCATGCACTGCCTGCCGGCATTCCACGACGAGGACACGGCCGTGGGACGCAAGGTCGCGGAGGAATTCGGGCTCCGCGGCGGGGTCGAGGTCACCGACGAGGTCTTCGAGTCGCCCGCGAGCATCGTCTTCGATCAGGCAGAGAACAGGATGCACACGATCAAGGCCCTGCTCGTCGCCACCCTGGCCTAACCCGGCGCTACGCCGACTGCAGGCGTGCCCGCAGGGCGTCGAGCTGACCCCGCAGCCGCGCCGGCACCCGATCCCCGAATTTCTTGTAGTACTCCTCGGTGAGATCGGCCTCTGCGAGCCAGGATTCGGCGCTGACCGCGAAGAGCTCGGCGACCTGCTCGGGTGTGACGTCGACACCGTCGAGATCGAGCTCGCCAGCTGCTGGGATGCGACCGATAGGCGTCTCCACCGCCTCCGCGTCACCCGCGACGCGACGCACGATCCAATCGAGGACGCGGGAGTTGTCGCCGAATCCCGGCCAGATGTAGCGGCCATCGCGGTCCTTGCGGAACCAGTTGACCTGGTAGACGCGCGGGAGCTTGTCCGCGGTCGTGAAGTCGCCGATCGTGAGCCAGTGCGCCCAGTAGTCGGCCATGTTGTAACCGCAGAAGGGCAGCATTGCGAAGGGATCGCGACGCAACTCGCCCACGCTGCCCTCAGCCGCAGCCGTCTGCTCAGATGAGACGGTCGAACCCATGAAGACGCCGTGCTCCCAGTCGAAGGACTCGGTCACGAGCGGGACGTTGGTGGCACGACGGCCGCCGAAGAGGATGGCGTCGATCGGCACGCCCTGGGGATCCTCCCAATTGGGCGCGATCGACGGGCACTGGCCCGCGGGAGCGGTGAAGCGCGCATTGGGATGCGACGAAGGATCCGCCGAGGCCGGCGTCCAGTCGTTGCCCTTCCAGTCGATGAGATGGGCCGGAGCCTCTTCCGTGAGGCCCTCCCACCACACATCGCCGTCATCGGTGAGGGCGACATTGGTGAAGATGCAGTTGGCGTAGAGGCTCTTCACGGCATTGGCATTGGTGTGCATCCCAGTGCCCGGCGCGACGCCGAAGAAGCCCGCCTCGGGGTTGATCGCGTAGAGGCGACCGTCCTTGCCGAAGCGCATCCACGCGATGTCGTCGCCGACCGTTTCGACCTTCCAGCCGGGGATGGTCGGCTCCAGCATGGCCAGATTGGTCTTGCCGCAGGCGGACGGGAAGGCCGCGGTGAGATACCGGGTGTCGCCGGTCGGCGAGGTGAGCTTCAGCACGAGCATGTGCTCGGCCATCCACCCCTCGTCACGCGCCATTGCCGAGGCGATGCGCAGCGCGAAGCACTTCTTGCCGAGGAGTGCGTTGCCCCCGTAGCCGGATCCGTAGGACCAGATCTCGCGGGTCTCGGGGAAATGAGTGATGTACTTCGTGTCATTGCACGGCCACGCCACATCCGGCCGGGAGTTGCCGTCGGCATCGACGAGCGGGTAGCCCACCGAGTGGACGGCGGGGACGAAGTCGCCGCGCTCGCCGATCTCCTCGAGCGCAGCCGCGCCCATGCGGGTCATGATGCGCATATTGACCACGACGTACGGCGAATCCGTGAGCTCGACGCCCAACTGCGCGATGTGCGAGCCGAGCGGGCCCATGGAGAAGGGCACGACGTACATCGGGCGTCCGCGCATGGAGCCGGCGAAGAGGCCACCGAGGATGCCCTTCATCTCGACCGGGTCCATCCAGTTATTGGTGGGGCCGGCGTCGATCTCGTACTGGGAGCAGATGTAGGTGCGGCTCTCGACGCGAGCGACATCACTGGGGTCTGAGCGCGCGAGGAAGGAATTGGGGCGGATCTCGGGGTTGAGCCGGATGAAGGTGCCCGCGTCGACCATCTGCGCGGTCAGTCGCTCCCACTCCTCGTCGGACCCGTCACACCAGATGACCTCGTCGGGCTGGGCTAGCGCAGCGATCTCCTCGACCCACTCCAGCAGCTTCTTGTTGTTGGTGGGGGGATTCTCGAGGCCGCGGATCGTCATGAGCCATTCCCTTCGTCGAACGCCGTTGTCCGAGGGCCGCCGAGGCGGCATGACGTCATCCTGCCGTTCATGCAAGCCACTGAAAACCGTGAAAACCCTTACACGGTCAGCTTTGTGAGCAAGGGCACAGGCGTCGCAGATCCGGCCATCAGGCCGTGGGACGGAAGCGACGCAAGAGGAGGCTGTTGGCCACGACGAAGACCGATGAGAAGGCCATCGCGGCACCGGCGAAGAGGGGGCTCAGCAAACCGACAGCGGCCAGCGGAATCATCGCCACGTTGTAGGCGAAGGCCCAGAAGAGATTGCCCTTGATGGTGCGCAGGGTGCGACGCGACAGTCGAATGGCATCCACGGCCGAGAGCAGGTCGGACCTGACCAGGGTGATGTCACTGGCCTCGATGGCGACGTCCGTGCCCGCCGCCATCGCGATGCCGAGATCCGCCTGCACCAGGGCAGCGGAATCATTGACGCCATCACCAGCCATGGCCACGGTCTGGCCCTGACCCTGCAGATCGCGCACCACCGCGACCTTGTCCTCCGGGAGTACGTCGGCCCACACGTCATCGATGCCCAGCTCACGAGCGACGGCCTCCGCCGCGCGAGCGTTGTCGCCGGTAAGAAGCACCGGACGAAGGCCGAGTTCGCGAAGCAACGCGACCGCACGTGCACTCGTGGGTCGAATCGCATCGCCGACGACCAGCGCACCGCGCACGGATCCCGCCCAGCCGACGGCCACGACCGTCGCGCCTCCGCCTTCGGCCTGCGCCATGTCCTGCGCCAGCCCCGCGGGGATGTCACGGGCATCGATCATGTCCGCCACCCACGCAGGGCGGCCGACGGCGACCCCGGTGTCGCCGACTCGGCCCGTGACGCCGAGCCCGCGGTGATTGGCGAATTCGACAGCACCGTCGACTTCGAGGCCATCGGTGATGGCTCGCGCGACCGGATGCTCACTACCGCGCTCGACAGCAGCCGCCATGCGCCGCACGACGATGGGATCCTCACCTTCCCTGACGAGCACATCTCGGAGCTCCATGCGCCCCGTCGTCACGGTGCCTGTCTTGTCGAGCACGATGGTGTTCGCGCGGCGCGTGTCCTCGAGAACCTCGGGTCCCTTGATGAGGATGCCGAGCTGAGCTCCCCGACCCGTGCCGACGAGGATCGCGGTCGGCGTCGCCAGACCCAGGGCACACGGGCAGGCGATGATGAGCACCGCGACGGACGCGGTGAAGGCGGCCTCGACGTCGCCGGTGACCAGCCACCAGATAGCCAGCGTCACGAGCGCGATCACGATGACGATGGGGACGAAGACCGCCGAGATGCGATCGGCGAGTCGCTGGACGGGCGCCTTGCCCGACTGTGCCTGGGACACCATCCGGGCGATGCGGGCTAGATGGGTGTCGGCGCCGACGCGCGTCGCCTGGACGGTGAGGACTCCATCGACATTGACCGCCGAGCCCACGACCGCGTCGCCAGCGCTGACCTCCACGGGCAGCGACTCACCGGTGAGCAGGGAGGTGTCCACCGCGCTGGCGCCCTCCACGACGACACCATCCGTCGCGATGCGCTCACCCGGCCGCACGACGAAGTGATCGCCGACCACCAGCTCGCCGATCGGCACCCGCTTCTCGACACCGTCGACGATCAGGGCCGCGTCGGGAGCGGCCAAATTCGCCAGTGCCCTGAGCGCGGCCGTGGACCGACGCTTCGCTCGTGCTTCGAACCACCGCCCGGCAAGGAGGAACACGGGGACTGCTGCCGCGACCTCCAGGTAGATATCCGGCGTACCCATCGCCGAATGACCGCCGAAGCCGTGGGACATGGTGTAGCCGATGACACCGGCCCCGCCGAAGACGATTGCCCACAGGCTCCACAGGTACGCCGCGAGCACGCCCATGCTCACGAGCGTGTCCATGGTCGCTGTCGCGTGACGTGCGTTCAAGGCAGCTGCGTGATGGAAGGGCCACGCGCCCCAGGCGACGACACCGGTCGTGAGTGCCAGCGCGACCCACTGCCATCCCGGGAATTGGAGCGGCGTCACCATCGAGAGGACGACCACCGGCACCGCCAGGCCGAACGAGACCCAGAACCTGCGACGTAGGGCATCGGCATCGCCATCCACTGCGTCACCGACCAGTGATGCCGTGTATCCCGTCTGCTCGACGACGCGCACGAGCTCGGCCACCGGGATCTCGGAACTGAGGTCGATGTGCGCGCTCTCGGTCGCGTAATTGACCGTGGCGTGCACTCCGGGCACACGATTGAGCTTGCGCTCGATTCGCGAGGCGCAGGTGGAGCAGGTCATCCCACCAATGGCCAACTCGACGGTCTCAGACACGGCACCTCCTCCCCGAGCACGCTACCGCTCACAACCATGACCGAAGATCCATCATTCCCGCGCAGTCCGCCCAGCAGTGGGCTAGGAGAGGGGATAGCGTCAGCCGTGGGACGTGCTGGGCGAAGGAGGATTCCGTGGATCCGCTCTATAAGAATCTCAAGGGCCGCCTCAAGGAGGCCGCGGGGGCACTCACGGGCAACGACAGGTTGCGCGATGAGGGCGTCGCCGAGCAGGGTGAGGCCGAGGTGGAGGATCTCGCCGGCGCGGTGACCGACAAGGCCGGTGAGTTGACCGATCAGGCCGCGGAGAAGGCCACGGGCTACTGGAACCAGATCAAGGAAGCCTTCGACGAGGGCAAGAAGGGCGAGTAGGCCGGCACGGCAAAAGGACCTCCGCGCCTTGCAGTAGATACCCCCCGGGGTATACTCATGGCATGTCAACGAGCCACGGCAAGGAAGTCCTCGACGATCTCGCTCCGCTCACGCGCGACCTGCGCAAGGCGATCCCCGGTGTCTACGACGGATTCCGCGCCCTGCACGGCGCCGCCTTCGCCGAGGGTGGCGCACTCGAGGTCAAGTACAAGGAGTTGATCGCACTCGCCATTGCCGTCGCGACCGAATGCGATGGCTGCATCGCCTCGCACTCCCGGGCAGCGGTCAAGGCGGGTGCCACCAAGGAGGAAGCCGCCGACATGCTCGGTGTCACGATCCTCATGGGCGGTGGACCCGCGACCATCTGGGCTCCGCGCGCCTACGCGGCGTTCTGCGAATTCCACGACGCCGCCGCGGGCTGATCTGCCCTAGAGTCCCGGCATGGCCGGACGACTCGCCCTGGTGGGCAGCGGGGAGTACCTCCCTGTCCTCAGCGGTGTCGAGGACTGGCTCTTCGCTGACAACCCGCGCATCTACGTCCAACTCGCCACAGCCGCCGCCCCCGAGGGCGATGCCCGCCTTGAGTACTGGCACGGGCTGGGGCGCCAGGCCGCCGCTCGCCTCGGTGCCGAGCAGGTCGTCGTGGATGTGCGCAGCCGCGAGGATGCGTTCGACGAACGATGGATCCCGCTCATCGAGGAAGCCGGCCTCATCTATCTCTCCGGCGGCAATCCGACGTTCCTCACCGAGACCCTTCGCGATACTCCGGTGTGGGAGGCCATCCGCCGGACCTGGCTGCGAGGGGCAGGACTCGCGGGCTGCAGCGCCGGAGCGATGGCAATGGGCGGCACGGTCCAGCACTTCCGCCATCCCGGCAGGGATCCGCTCGCGGGGCTCGGCGTGGTCCCTGATGCCCGCGTCTTCCCCCACTTCGATCGCTACACGCGCTGGATCCCCGACATGGCACTGAGGCCGTTCGCCGCTCGCGGCGGGACACTGCTGGGGATCGATGAGGACACGGCGCTGATCGCCGAGGATCCGGGCCGTGAAGGCGCATGGGACTTCCG
>JAULZJ010000348.1:0-3552 GCA_032117435.1 Candidatus Nanopelagicales bacterium
CGGCGGGCCAGGGCTCGACGTCGAGATTGCGGATGGGGGTGCCGAGCACGGCGTGATCCGCGGGGATCTCGAAGGGGTAGTGGTCGCGACCGGGCAGGGCGGCCTCGGGGGTCACCATGGTCGACTTCGCGGAGGAGAAGAGGAAGGCCATGGGGGGAGTATGCCCCTTGTGCTGACGGCCCGCCGCTGGGAGCATCCCGTCATGACGAATCCCATCAAGTACACCGGCAACACCGATCCCCTGACGCTGTCAACCGAGTGGCTCGCACCCGGCTCGGTCGATGCCGTGTCGACCACGATCGAGGGGTCACTCGCACAGCAGGGCGGTCGGGTGAACGGGCTCGATGCCGACTTCGGTAGCGCCCTGAAGATGCGGCTCCTCGGTACGATGTTCTCCGGCACCGAAGACAACCTGCCGTTCCACCTGCACGTCGATGTGCGTCCCGGCACAGCAGCCGACCAGGCGCACGTGCGCGCTGAGATGCGCTCGACCCAGGGCTGGTACCTCGTCCAGTTCAGCTCGGTCGATGACCAGTACCGCCAGCGCTTCGATGACGTCGTTGGCCGCCTGCGTACCGCCACCGGAGAGGTCTCCGCCTAGGCTCTCCCCATGACGACCTGGGACCACGCCGGTTTCGAGACACGCGCCATCCACGCGGGCCAGGAGCCGGATCCGCAGACCGGCGCGGTCGTGCCGCCCGTGTACCAGGTATCGACGTACGCGCAGGACGGTGTGGGCGGACTGCGCGGCGGCTACGAGTACTCTCGCAGCGGTAATCCGACGCGGACTGCTCTCGAGGAGTGCCTCGCATCGCTGGAGGGTGGTGCCCGCGGCCTCGCCTTCGCGTCGGGACTCGCGGCGGAGGACACCCTGCTGCGCACGGTGACGGCCCCGGGCGCGCACGCGATCATCGGCAATGACGCCTACGGCGGCACCTATCGACTCTTCGCCAAGATCGCCGAGCCCTGGGGGGTCGAGCACACGCCCGTCGATCTCACCGATCTCGATGCCGTACGCGCGGCCGCCGTGCCGGGCCAGACGCGCATCGTCTGGGCGGAGACGCCCACCAACCCACTCCTCACCGTCGTCGACATCGCCGCTCTCGCGCAGATCGCACATGAGGCGGGCGCACTCCTCGTCGTGGACAACACCTTCGCCTCGCCGTACCTCCAGCAGCCGCTGGCGCTGGGGGCCGATGTCGTCGTGCACTCCACGACGAAGTACCTCGGCGGCCATAGCGATGTCATCGGTGGCGGCCTCGTCGTGGCGGACCCCGAGCTGGGCGATCGGCTCGCCTACCACCAGAACGCCATGGGCTCGGTGCCTGGGCCTTGGGATTCCTGGCTCGTGCTGCGCGGCATCAAGACCCTCGGCGTGCGCATGGACCGTCACTGCGCCAATGCGAAGGCGATCGTCGAGCTCCTCGTGTCCCACCCGGCCGTCACCGAGGTCTACTACCCGGGCCTTCCCGGCCATCGCGGGCATGAAGTGGCCGCGCGCCAGATGCGCGACTCCGGCGGCATGGTGTCCTTCCGAGTCGCAGGCGGTGAGCAGGAGGCGGTCGACCTCTGCGCGCGCACTCGCGTCTTCACGCTGGGGGAGTCGCTCGGCGGTGTCGAATCCCTCATTGAGCATCCGGGGCGCATGACTCACGCTTCAGCCGCTGGGAGTGCCCTGGAGGTGCCGGCTGATCTCGTGCGCCTCTCCGTGGGGATCGAGAGCATCGACGATCTGGTCGCTGACCTGAAGCAGGCACTCGGATGACCAGTTCTCCTACCTCGGTGGATTGGACCGCGACCGGCATCGCCGAGGACGTGCGCTCGGGTACTCGTACGGCCGTCGACACAGTGACGGAGTCACTCGCGAGGATCCGTGCCTACGACGATGACGTGGATGCCTTCCAGGTGGTGCGCGGCGAGCGCGCACTCGCCGAGGCTGCTGAGGTCGACGCTCGCTCGGATCGCGGCTTGCTCCCGCTCGCGGGCGTCCCCGTCGCCATCAAGGACAACGTGCCCGTGGCCGGCGAGCCAATGCGGGTGGGCTCCGCCGCGACAGATGACGCGCCCCAGGGTGCCGATCATCCCGTGGTCGCGCGCATCCGCGCCGCCGGCGGGGTCGTCGTCGGGCTCACCCGCGTGCCGGAGCTCTGCGTCTTCGGTGCGACCGACTCCGTGCACGGCATCACGCGCAACCCGTGGGATCTCGCGCGCACACCGGGCGGCTCCAGTGGTGGGTCCGCCGCGGCCGTCGCCGCGGGCATGGTGCCCGTTGCCCACGGCAACGATGGCATGGGCAGTGTGCGCATCCCAGCCGCATGCACGGGTCTGGTCGGCATCAAGCCGGGCCTTGGCATCGTGCCCGCCCACCTCGGTGCGACCGACTGGTTCGGCATGAGCGAGAACGGCGCGCTTGCCGCGACAGCCGAGGATGCGGCACTCCTCCTCTCGGTGATGGCGGACGATCCGCAGCTGGCCCAGGTCGCCCCGCTCGAGGCTCGCCTGCACGTGGCCGTGTCCTTCCGGGCCCCGGTCGCGGGAGTGGTGGTCGACCCGGCATGGGCTGCGGCGGCCGACCGCCTGGGCTCGATGCTGCGCGGTGCCGGTCACGACGTACGCCATGCTGAGCCCGTGTCGGCGATTGATGCGGCGGGCAATGCGGCGGCGATCGCGGGTCTCGTGCGCTGGTTCGCGGGCACGGCGGCCGATGCGGACGAGCTGGACTCCTCTCGCCTCGAGCCGCGAGTGCGGCGACACGCGCTGCTCGGCCGCCTGGTGCGCCGCACGCCGCTCATGGACGAGCGGCTCCGTGAGTCATGGATCCGTCACGCCGATGACTTCCTCCGCGAGTACGACGTGCTGGTGACCCCGGCGCTGGCGCAGCCGCCCATCAATGCCCGACGCTGGTTCAGCGGTGGCTGGAGCTCCACGATGCTGGCGAATATCCGCTACGCGCCGTTTGCCGCACCGTGGAATGTCGCGGGGATGCCCGCCATCGTCATCCCCATGGGCGTGCATCCGCAGGCCGGGACTCCGGTGGCCGCTCAGGTGGTCGCCCGGAGGGGTCGCGAGTCCCTGCTGCTCTCCATCGCGGCGTGGGTGCAACGCGAACGGCCCTGGCGTCGCACCGCGCCGGGCTTCCCCGACTAGGCGAGGTCGCCTCCTACGCACGCGAGTCGCGTCCTGCGCACCGAGTCGAGGCCGCCTCCTACGCACCGAGTCGGGCTCGATTCGTACGCCGGAATGAGGGTTACCGTGCGGCCTAAGTGTCATTCCGACGTACGAATGCCCGACAGCGCCTTCGCACGCGTGATGGCCCACGCAATCCTCGCCATCACGACGTCGGGGTGGTAGAGGATCTCCTCCCAGGTCCAGCGCACCACGATGTAGCCAGCCTGCTCGAGGTCCTCCTGCCGCTTCTTCTCACGCCAGAGAGTTCGACCATCGGCGTATTTCACCGCGCCGTCGCACTCCCCGATGACCCGGTCGTCGAAGAGGAAGTCCACTCGCCACCGGCGGCCGCTCGCCCCCGCAATCTCCGCCTGCGGAGTCGGC
>JAULZJ010000349.1:0-10578 GCA_032117435.1 Candidatus Nanopelagicales bacterium
GAGATCCACCGTCTTGGAGCGCACGGCGAGCATTCCCACGCGATCCGCGGGAAGGACTGCGCGCAGGACGAGGGCCAGGACGAGGCTTGCTGCGAGGATGAGGGATCCCACCCTGAAGTGGTCCAGGGCCACGGTCGTGAGGGCGGCGATCACCCCTGCAAGGACCACGGCAATAGGCCACTGAGCCCACCACCGGCGGCGACGCGACGGCAGCCGGTGGACTTCCGCCATGCCCGACACGGGACCAGACTACGACCGTTCGGCCGCCTCGACGACATTGGCGAGCAGCATCGCCCGAGTCATGGGTCCGGTCCCACCCGGCATGGGCGCGATCCAGCCCGCGACCTCGGCGCAAGCGGGATCGATATCGCCGACGAGGCCGGCGTCCGTGCGCGTGATACCGACGTCGACGAGGGCAGCACCGGGCTTGACGATGTCGGGCGTGATCACTCCTGGGACACCGGCCGCTGCCACCACGATGTCTGCATTCGCCACGTGCTGGGCCATATTCCTCGTGCCGGTGTGGCACAGGGTCACCGTCGCGTTCTCCTGCCGCCGAGTGAGCAGCAGACCGAGTGGCCTGCCCACGGTGATCCCCCGTCCGACGATGCACACCTCGGCACCTGAGATCGGGACGTCGTAGGCGCGCAGCAACTCGACGATGCCGCGCGGCGTGCACGGGAGCGGGGCATCTATGCCGAGCACGAGCCGGCCGAGGTTCATCGGGTGAAGGCCGTCGGCATCCTTCGAGGGATCCATGATCTCGAGCACCCTGTTGCCATCGAGCCCCTTGGGCAGGGGCAACTGAACGATGTATCCGGTGACCGCCGGATCGTCGTTGAGACGTCGCACCTCCGCCTCGACCTCGGCCTGCGTGGCGGTTGCGGGCATGTCCACGCGGATGCTGGCGATGCCGACCTCGGCGCAGTCCTTGTGCTTGCCACCGACATAAGCATGGCTGCCGGGGTCGTCGCCGACAAGGACGGTTGCCAGGCCGGAAGCGATGCCTCGCTCGCGTAGCGCGTCAACACGGACTGCGAGGTCCGCCTTCACCGCTGCTGCCGTGGCCTTGCCGTCGAGGATGGTTGCCGTCATGGCACGAAACCTACCCTTCGCCGTCACGCTGCGGTGAGTCCGCCGGGAGGACGGACATCGCTCCTCCGCCGCGTGGAACCGATGATTCCGGCGAGGAGGGCCAAGGCCGCCCCTGCCAGTAGATGGAGCGACAGAGGAACGCTCGCAGCAGGCACAAGGGCATCCGCGAGCACCGCCCCTGCGAGCTGGCCGGCCACGCTTAGCAAGGTGAGCAGGAGCACTCCGAGATGCCGAACAGCCCAGGCCCCGTTGATGACGATGAGGAGTCCAAAGAAGGCACCTGAGTAGAGCCACCATGCGAAGGAATCTGAGCCCAGGAAGCGCTCTGCCGGGGCCTGCGGGGTGGCGAGGACGAGGGCGCTCAGGATGACGACGCCGCCAATGAAATTGACTCCCGCCCCCGCCATAGGACTCCCCGCCGCACGTGCCACTTGGCCATTCGCCGCGGCTTGCACAGCAAGTCCGGCACCCGCTGCCACGGCCAGGATCAGCCCCCATGCCTGTGACGAGGCGATCTGCCCCGACAGCATTCGGTCCCACACGGAGACGATCACAGCCAACACAGCGGTCCCAGCCGCAATAAGTCGTCGGGGGGTGATTTGGCGACGCCCTGCTGGGCCAAGGCCAAGCCGATCGACGATGAGCGAACTGACAGTCTGCCCAGCAACGATGCACACTGCGAAGACGGCGACGCCCAGCAGCGGCGAAACCACGCCCATCGAGGTGATCATCAGGGCACCGAAGAAGCCACCAGCCAACTGCCACATGGGGATCTGCCTGCTCCTCAGTTTGCGGAGCAGCACGACTCCTGACGCCCACGCTGCTGGCCAGAGAAGTCCGATGACGAGGACAGAGACGAGTTGAAGGGCCATATTGGCCAGCGCAACTCCGATGGGTTGAGCGCCGCCGATGACCAATTCGGCATTCATGCGGATCTGGACATTCATGCCGGCACCCGCGAGGAAGGTAGTGGAGGCTGCGATCAGGAGGGTCCGGCGAGAAGTCACGGCGCCATTCACGTTCCCACCTGTGCGCCTACCCTCGTGGATCAATGGAAGAAATGCCGCGTGCCGGTCAGGTACATGCTGACGCCTGCCGCCTCAGCTGCGGCGATGACGTCCTCATCTCGCACGGACCCACCCGGCTGGACCACCGCCGTGACCCCGGCTTCGAGCAGGACCTCGAGACCATCGGGGAAGGGGAAGAAGGCATCGGATGCTGCGACCGCGCGACGAGCGCGCTCCTCCCCCGCACGCGCGACGGCCAGCCGAGCGGCATCGACGCGGTTGACCTGACCCATGCCGATCCCGACCGCAGCACCGTCCTTTGCGAGGAGGATTGCGTTGGACTTCGGCGCACGCACAGCGCGCCACGCGAAGGCGAGGTCCTCCATCGTGGCCGCATCGACGGCCGATCCCGCGACGAGGCGCCAGGTCGCCGGATCATCGCCATCGGCCCGGAGATCGTCGGCAGCCTGCAGCAGTACCCCACCCGAGATGGGGCGAAGGTCGACCCATCCACGCTCGGGGCGGGCCTCGGCGCGAAGGATGCGCAGTCCCTTGCGCTCGCACAGGATGCTGAGCGCCTCGTCGTCGTACTCCGGGGCGACAACGACCTCGGTGAAGACGTCGGCCATGGCCCGTGCCATGGCTGAGGTGATGGGGCGGTTGGCTGCGACCACTCCACCGAAGGCCGATACGGGATCCGTGGCGAAGGACTTCTCGTAGGCATCGGCGATATCCGTGCCCACGGCGATGCCACAGGGATTCGCGTGCTTGATGATGGCGACCGCGGGGAGCCCGTGGTCGTATGCCGCCCGCCAGGCGGCATCCGCATCGACGTAGTTGTTGTAGGACATCTCCTTGCCGTGCAGCTGCGCGGCACGCGCCAGGCCGGGCCGGGAGAAATCCGCCGCGTACACCGCAGCGGCCTGGTGCGGATTCTCGCCGTACCGGAGCACGTCCTGCCTCTGCCACGCCTGACCTAGCCAGGCGGGGAATCCGGATCCATCGGGCGCTACGACATTGCCCATCCACGTTGCGACAGCAACGTCGTAGGAAGCCGTATGCGCGAACGCCTCCGCGGCGAGGCGGCGGCGCTGGTCCAGGGTGAAGCCTCCTTCTGCAACCGCCTCCACGACGTCTGCGTACCGAGCAGGGTCGACGATCACGGCGACACTCGCGTGGTTCTTCGCCGATGCGCGCACCATCGCCGGTCCACCGATGTCGATCTGCTCGATGCACTCATCAGCATCCGCGCCCGAGGCCACGGTGCTGGTGAAGGGGTAGAGGTTGACGACGACGAGTTCGAAGGGCGCGATACCGAGGTCGTCCAGGGCCGCCGCGTGGTCAGGATTGCGCAGATCGGCGAGCAGCCCCGCATGGACGCGCGGGTGCAGCGTCTTGACGCGTCCGTCGAGGCACTCCGGGAAGCCGGTGACGTCAGCCACCGCCGTGACGGGGATCCCAGCCTCCTGGATCCGCGCGGCGGTGGATCCCGTCGAGACGATCTCCACGCCGCCCGCATGAAGGCTCGCGGCCATCTCGATGAGGCCGGTCTTGTCGTAGACGGAGATCAGGGCACGTCTGATTGGGCGCCGGGACTCGTCCGCGCTCATGGAATGGTCACCCTTCTGCCGTCGACCGTGCAGCCCTGCGCGCACACACGGGTCACGATATCGACGAGGAGTTCGCGCTCCGCCTCCTTGATCCGCTCATGAAGCGTGGCCTCGACATCGTCCCTGAGGACCTCGACCGCACACTGGGCGAGAATCGGGCCAGTATCCACACCCGCATCGACGAGGTGCACGGTGCATCCCGTGACGCCGACCCCATAGTCCAGGGCGTCGCGCACCCCATGGGCTCCGGGGAACGACGGAAGGAGCGCCGGGTGGGTGTTGATGATGCGCATCGGGAAGGCATCGAGCAGGGGCGCTCCCAGGATGCGCATGAAGCCCGCGCACACGACCCACTCCGGCGCGAAGGCGGCGACCGCTACAGCGAGCGCCACGTCCCACTCACTTCGGTCCCCGAACTCCAATGGATCGACGATGACCGTCGGGATCCCCGCGGCGTGGGCTCGCTGACTCCCCATCGCGCCGGGACGGTCGGCGATCACACCGACAATGTCGTAGACGTCCTGGTGCGCATCGATCAGCGCCTGGAGATTGGTGCCACCCCCTGAGACGAGGACGACGAGCCGCGCGCGCACATCGAGACCCTATCGCTGTCGGAGTGTTCAGGAACGGGCCGAAGGGATGTCAGAGCCACCCCTAAGGGCCTTCACCGCTCCCCTGGGAGCGAGGATGACGACGTCACGGCCGACGGCATCCGCGTAGCCGCGCAAACGATGCGTGCGGTCCCACAGCGGTGACAGGCCGACGACGAGGGTGAGCACCCACGCGAACGGTCCGATGACCGGGGCGAAGGCAAGGAGCCCCGCCGCCCCGTAGAGCACGAACCACCGCCGCACGGAGAGCGTCCACCCGGGTTGACCGCCGGAGTCGATGCGCACGCAGGAGATGCCGACGGCCCATCCGCCGAGGGTGCGACCCCACACGGCCATCAGCGGCACGGTGTACGCGGCCGTCAGGGCCACGAGGAGGGCGAGGGGGAGCCAGGTGGGCAGCGACAGCGCTGCGTCGACGGTGCGCTGTCCTGCCTCTGAGTCGATGCGCACTCGGGTGACTCCGGCGGTGAGACCTTCGAGGAACGATGACAGCACACCCGCGACCACGATGAGGATGGCCATGTCAATGGCGGCGCCCGCGGCACGTCGAGGCATAGGCGCCAGGGTCAGGGTGGGACGAGCTGAGCGCTGCGTGGGCTTTGACCGGTGCGATGGGATGCGCACGGGACTAGTCATCGGCGTACCTCGCGGGCCAGGCAGCGACGGCGAGTGCGCCGAGTCCCACGAGAGTGCTGCCGATCAGGCCAAGGCCGATCGGGGAAGGTCCGAGTCCCTGCAGCGTGGTCGTGCCCAGGGACCCTGACGCCAGCCACGCGACTGACGCGAGCACTACGCCCGAACCCACGGCAGCAATCACCGCCAAGCCAGCACCGCGCAGGCCGGCTTGGCTGCACCGACGCAGGTAGATTCCGGCGAGGGTGCCGGCGACAACACCCGCAAGGGGCAGCAGGACCGCACCCGGCGGTGCCTCGCTGGGCAGGACCGCCAGGAGAGGGAAGCCGGGAAGGGTCGTGGTCGAGGGCTCCGCATAGGGCGACACCGTGGCACCCACGGAGATGGTGACGCCCGGGCCGAGGATGTAGGCCATCGCCCAGACCACGGCATTGGGCAGGTAGCCCATCGTGAGTACGGACAGCAGTAGGAAGCCGGAGACGCCCATGTCCAAGGCGACGAGGAGACTCGTGATCTCATCCATGTTGGCCATCACGGCGGCGGCGAGAGCAGCGGCAGCCACGAGCACCAGGACGGCAAGTGACACTGCCGTGGCACCCAGGGCATGGCGGGCACTGGGGGCGAGCGCATGCCAGCGGATCACGCCCGCACGCCACATCACCACGAGACCGGACAGCAGGAAGGTCGCTGCCCCGCTGACCAGGGCGGCCTCAGTCGCGGGCACGGCCAGGCTGGGTGCCAGGGACGCGATGACCGCGGCAACTGCGGCGAAGGCCAGCGCGGCCGTCACGGCCACGACCAACCCTTCGCTCCTGCGGGCGACGCAGGACGCGTCAGTTGCCCAGCGGGATGCGCCGTACACGGCGATGGCCGGCACCAGGGCGAATCCCACTGGCAGCAGGGTGATGCTCACTCCGTCGATGGTGGGCGGCAGGCCCAGGCCCGCCAGCCACGCCCCCGAGGCTACTTCCAGCATCCCCGACCACTCCTGGGTGCCGGTGGGGTCCAGCATCCAGGCACCGAGGGCCACCACGGCCAGTGCGAGGAAGCTGAGGACCGCGGCTGCCGCACCCGCCACGGCACCTGACACCACCAGGGGCAAAGGTGCTGTCGCCGCCTGCCTCGCAGGGGCGCCCGAGCGCGCGGTGAGACTCACCGGTCAAGACTGTCAGTCGTCGGCACGCGACTCTCGTAACGGCACGCGGGCAACGTGCTCCACACAGGCCTCAGAGCCCCCAGGCGCCCCAGATCAGCCGCGCAGGCCCCAGATCAGCCGCGCAGGCCCCAGATCAGCCGCGCAGGAGCGACCGCATGAGGCGGGCAGCCTCACTCGGGGTCTGACCGACACGGACACCGACGGCCTCGAGGGCGTCCCTCTTGGCACCCGCCGTGCCCGAAGATCCCGAGACGATGGCACCTGCGTGGCCCATCGTCTTGCCCTCCGGAGCGGTGAACCCCGCGACGTAGCCGACCACCGGCTTCGTCACATGGTCGGCGATGAAGGCCGCGGCGCGCTCCTCCGCGTCACCGCCGATCTCGCCGATCATGACGATGGCCTCTGTCGCGGGATCGGCCTCGAAGGCGGCAAGGCAGTCGATGTGAGTCGTGCCGATGATCGGGTCGCCGCCGATGCCCACGCAGGTGGTGAACCCGATGTCATTCAGTTCGTACATCATCTGGTACGTCAGCGTCCCTGACTTGGACACCAGGCCGATCGGGCCCGGCCCCGTGATGTCGGCGGGAATGATTCCGGCATTGGAGACGCCGGGCGAGATAATCCCCGGGCAGTTGGGGCCGATGATGCGCGTTGTCCCCGCGTTGACGGCGTACTGGAAGAACTGCGCGGTGTCGTGCACCGGAATGCCCTCGGTGATGACGACGCTCAGCGGGATCTCCGCATCGACAGCCTCCTCCACGGCCGCCTTGGCGAATCGCGGCGGGACGAAGACGACGCTGACGTTGGCTCCTGTGGCGATCATGGCCTCGCGAACGTCGCCGAAGACCGGGATGCCGTCGACCTCCTGGCCGCCTTTGCCGGGAGTCACGCCCGCGACGACCTGGGCGCCGCTGGCCATCATGCGCCGCGTGTGCTTGGCGCCCTCCGATCCCGTCATGCCCTGCACGAGAATGCGGCTATCCGCATCGAGCCAGATGGTCACGCGGCACCTCCAGCCAGTTGAGCGACCCTGCGTGCCGCGTCGTCCATGGTCTCCACCATCTGGACAAGCGGATGGTCGAACTCCGTGAGGATCCGTCGCCCTTCGACGGCATTGTTGCCGTCGATCCGGCACACGATGGGCTTGGTCACGGGAGTGCCGCGCTCCGCGAGCGCCCCGACCGCCTGGACGATGCCGTCTGCCACGGCATCGCAGGAGGTGATGCCACCGAAGACATTGACGAAGACCGCACGAACGTCGGGGTCGTTGAGCACGATGTCGAGGCCATTGGACATGACCTCCGCACTCGCCCCGCCGCCGATGTCGAGGAAGTTCGCGGGCCTGACGCCACCGAAGTCCTCGCCCGCATAGGCAACGACATCGAGCGTGCTCATGACGAGGCCGGCCCCATTGCCGATGATGCCCACCTCGCCGTCGAGTTTGACGTAGTTGAGATCGAATTCCTTGGCACGCAACTCGATCGGGTCCGTGCCATCCCTGTCGACGAGATCCGCGTGCGATGCATGGCGGTAGTGCGAGTTGTCGTCGAGCGTCACCTTGCCGTCGAGCGCGAGCACCCTGCCATCGGCTGACAGCACGAGCGGGTTAACTTCGACCAGGGTCGCGTCCTCCTTGACCAGCACCTGCCAGAGACGCACCAGGACGGAGACGACCTGATCGCGGATGTGAGCCGGGAACCCAGCTTCATCGACGATCCGGGACGCCACTGCCTCATCGACCCCCTCGATGGCATCGATGCGCACGAGTGCGAGGGCTTCGGGTCGGGTCGCAGCGACCTCCTCGATGTCCACTCCCCCCTCGACGCTGGCCATGGCGAGGAACGCCCGATTGGCCCTGTCCAGGAGGAAGGACACGTAGTACTCCTCGGCGATATCCGTCGCTTCCGTCACCAGCACACGGCGTACGACATGGCCCTTGATGTCCAGTCCCAGGATGTCGTCGGCGCGCGCCTGCGCCTCATCAGGCGTGGCTGCGAGCTTGACGCCACCCGCCTTGCCTCGGCCGCCGGTCTTGACCTGCGCTTTGACGACGACCGCCCCCCCGATCTTGCGCGCTGCCTCGTGGGCAGCATCGGGTGTCGCGCACACCTCACCCGCGGTGACGGGCACTCCATGCGCGTCGAAGAGGTGCTTGGCTTGGTACTCGTAGAGATCCACGGTTGCCTCCGGCTGACGACGCCCGGAGCCTACTGATCAGGCGTCGCGGTCGAGCACGTGGGCACCGACCCATTCGACGATCGCGGGCAGCGGGGTGCCAGGTCCGAAGACCTCCGTGACTCCCAGTGCCTTCAATCCAGGGATGTCGGCTTCCGGGATGATCCCGCCACCGAAGACCACGATGTCCTCGGCCTTGCGGCCTCGAAGCTCGCCCATCAACTCCTCGAAGAGGACCTGGTGGGCGCCCGAGAGGACCGAGACCCCGATGGCATCGGCGTCCTCCTGGATCGCGGCCTCCGCGATCTGGGCGGGCGTCTGATGCAAACCGGTGTAGACGACTTCGAAGCCCGCATCGCGCAGGGCGCGCGCGACCACCTTGGCGCCGCGGTCATGCCCATCCAGGCCGGGCTTCGCCACGACGATCCTGGCCGGCATGTGGCCTCCTTCGACACGGTGAGCGCACGTCGCGCCCGCGGTAACGATACCGGGGACCTCGCAACGAATCGGAGCGTCGTCGGGACACTCCGCGTCGATCGGGCTAGCGTCGCCAGATGCCCCGACTCCCTTCACCTCCGCTCAAGGCCTGGGGTGGGAGCGCAGCACGCACGGGACGCACGCTGATCTCCGCCACTACCGCCCGCGGGGTGGCTGTCGAGGCTGCGTGGGTGACCGCGCATCTCGCGATGTACCCCCTGGGCCTCGTCGAGGAGCAACTCCGGCTGCAGCAGGAACGGCATTCCCTGGAGGGCTTGCCTCCGGCTCAGCGCGGACTGCTCGTCGGCGATGTCGAGGCTGCTGGAACTCCGATCGTTCTCGTCCACGGCATCTTCGACAACCGGTCGATCTTCACACTCCTGCGGCGCGGCCTGCACAAGCGTGGCTTCGGCTCGACCTATGCCCTGAACTACTCGCCCCTGACCGATGACATCCGCGCCGCTTCCGCGCGACTTGGCCTACTCGTCGATCGCGTGTGCGACGAGACCGGGTATGAGCGCGTCCACGTCGTGGGACATTCCCTGGGGGGCCTGATCGGGCGATACCTGGTCCAGCGGCTCGGCGGCGACGAACGCGTCCACACCCTGGTCACCCTGGGTACGCCGCACGGCGGCACCCTCCCCGCGCACATCCTGCCCCTGGAACTCGCCCGCCAGATGCGCACGGATAGCGAGCTCGTCGCCGAGTTGAGCGAGCCCGCCCCCGACTGTCGTACCCGCTTCCTCGCGGTCTGGTCGGATATCGACCAGTTGGTCATCCCCCAGGCGAACGCGCGGATCGATCACGCCGATCTGCGGGCCCGCAATGTCCTAGTACGGGGGGTAGGCCACCTCTCGCTACCCGTCGACGGCCGCGTCATCCGCGAGATCGCTGGCACCTTGGCCCAGCTCACCGAGTGATATAGATCACATCACTAGTCACATTGGCCACTTATGTCCCATTGAAGTAGTCGGATGGACGCCAACCCTGGTAAACCCCTCCCATGCGCAGGCTGCTCGCCCCGCTCCTGGTCGTGGCCGCCCTCGTGGTGACGCAGGGGGCGATCGTGCTTGCGTCGGGAGCCCCGTCGCTCGCCGACTCGCGGCCCCCGGGGCCCACGGTCGGTGCCGGCGGCGCAGGCCCTGGACTCGGGACAGGCACCAGCGTCGACATCGTGACCGATGGTCGTCTCGACGGTTCCGCGGGCATCGCCCACCTCGCATCCGTGACCGCCGCCCGCGCCGTCACAGTGAAGGCGTCGGACCAGGGCAGCACATCGACCTCGCGACGTGCCCAGCGTGAAGGACCGGCGTACAGCTATCCCGTCACGTGGGGCACTCCCATCAGCGGCACATTCGGTGAAGTGAGTTCCTCCTGGCCCCGCGGCCATGCCGGCATCGACTTCAATGGCGACACCGGCGACCCCGTCTACGCCGCGACGGACGG
Organism: Candidatus Nanopelagicales bacterium; assembly: GCA_032117435.1. Lineage (GTDB taxonomy): Bacteria > Actinomycetota > Actinomycetes > S36-B12 > S36-B12 > Mxb001. Next base: position 10,211 of record JAULZJ010000349.1, read on the forward strand.
TCGCGTGCAGTACGCCGAATACAACTACGGCGGCTACGGGAGGCTCGTGATGATCATGCGATCAGACGGCACGCAGACTCGCTACGCCCACCTCGACAAGATCAAGGTCAAGAAGGGCGACCGGGTCAGCGCCGGGGACCTCATCGCGTCGATGGGCAACTCCGGGGACTCATCCGGCTCCCACCTGCACTTCGAAGTACGCGTAGGCACTGCTCTCACGCCCACCAACCCGGCGGGGCTTTGGACCGGTCCCCGCCCCGGCATCCCGGCCAAACCTCCTGCGTGGGCCTGCCGCAACTACGGCTGCTGAACGCTAGATCTTGTCGACAGGGGCGTAGCGAAGAAGCAGCCGCTTGGTCCCGACCGAT
>JAULZJ010000350.1:0-5324 GCA_032117435.1 Candidatus Nanopelagicales bacterium
AGCAGTCAGGTGGTCACGCGCGTGAAGGCGGACACCACGTGTGCCGCTGTCGCGGCGGCGAGCATCATCGCCAAGGTCACCCGTGATGCCCACATGGTCGCTCTCGCTGCCCGCCATCCCGAGTACTCATGGGACAGCAACAAGGGGTACGCCGCGCCCGATCACGTGGCGGCCCTGCAGCGCCTTGGTCCGTCCCCCTGGCACCGCGTGAGCTGGAAGCTCCCGGGCTAGGGCGTCCACAGGGCCGCACCGGGCCGCCCATCCACAGTCCTGTCGGGAGTTCCTCACGGGCCTGCGTGGCCGACGACCCTCCTCGCGTGGGCCATCGGCCCGGGGAGGGAGTGGGATGGGCACGCAGAATCTGCAGCGAGGTCGCTGGGGTGAGGACCTCGCGGCACGGCACCTCGAGCGCATCGGGCTGATCGTGCTGGACCGCAATTGGCGATGCCGTGCCGGAGAGATCGACATCGTGGCCGCTGACGCGGACACCGACACGGTGATCATCTGCGAGGTCAAGACCCGCACCACGGAGGACTTCGGCTCGCCCTTGGCTGCGGTGACCCCCCGCAAGTTGCGGCGCCTGCGCGGATTGGCGGTCGAATGGATGCGCGCACATGACAATTGCGCGCGTGAGGTGCGCATCGATGTCATCGGCATCGTCCTGAGCACCGGAGGAGCCCCCAATCTCGAGCATCTGCGCGGGGTGGCCTGATGGTGGCTCGCTGCCGCACGGCGGTGATCGTCGGCGTGACGGCACGCATGGTGGCAGTGGAGGCCGATGTCGGTGCGGGATTGCCGGGGCTCACCCTCGTCGGCCTCGCTGACACGGCCGTGAGCGAATCCCGCGACCGCGTACGCGCTGCCATCGCCCACAGCGGCCTCGAGTGGCCTCGCACGCGCGTCACGGTGGCGCTGCTACCGGCCTCCCTCCCCAAGCGCGGATCCGCACTCGATGCGGCCATCGCGGTCGCGATCCTGGCCGCGTCCGGGCAGGTGCCGGCGGATTCGGCCGCGGCCTCGTGCGTGCTGGGGGAGCTCGGCCTCGACGGGCAGATCCATCCCGTGCCCGGGGCCATCGCCGCGGCCCTCGCCGCGCGCGGCCAGGTCCGCCGCCTGCTCGTGCCTGTGCCGGCCATGGCCGAGGCCGGGCTGGTGCCGGGCATCGAGGCGGGCGGGGTGCGCGATCTCGCGCATCTCGTGGCCGTCCTGCGCGGGGAGGCCGATCCGCAGGCACCCCCGTCGCGGGAGCCCATCTGCGGCGACACGATCGCTGACCTCGCGGATGTGCGCGGCCAGGCCGAGGCGCGGAGGGCACTCGAGGTCTCTGCCGCGGGTGCGCACCATCTCGCGATGGTCGGGTTGCCAGGTGTCGGGAAGAGCCTGCTCGCCGAGCGACTGCCCGGTCTCATGCCTCGCCTCGATGACGACACGGCGCTCGAGGTCACGTCGATCCACTCGGCCGCCGGACTGGAGCCGCATGGCCTGCTGCGGAGAGCACCCTTCCAGGCACCGCATCACTCCGCATCCATGACCGCCATCGTCGGCGGTGGACAGGCAGGACGATTGCGCGTGGGCGCGGCGACACTCGCGCACCGCGGAGTGCTCTTCCTCGACGAAGCCCCGGAGTTCGCTCGCTCGGTGCTTGACGCGCTGCGCCAGCCGCTGGAGAGCGGGGAGGTGCGGATTGCTCGGGCTGATGTTTCCGGGGTGATGCCCGCGCGCTTCTGCCTCGTGATCGCCGCCAATCCGTGCCCCTGCGGGCGGGGGCTCGGGATGGACTCCGCGTGTGCCTGCTCCCCGGTCGAGCGACGGCGCTATGCCGCCAAGTTGTCCGGCCCCGTCCTCGATCGCATCGACATCAGGGTCACGCTCGAGCGCCCGAGCCTCGCGCAGATCGGGGAGCTCGGAGAGCCGACCGCGGTCGTCGCGGCCCGCGTGGCCGAAGCGCGTGCGCGAGCCTGCCGCAGGTGGGAGGCGGCCGGGGTGCCCTGGCGACTGAATGCGGACGCCCCCGGCCCTGCCCTGCGAGCGCACCACCCGCCGGACGACGCCGGAGCGGAGCTGCTGCGAGCAGCCTTCTCCCGCGGCAATCTCAGCATGCGCGGGTCGGACCGGGTCCTGCGTGTCGCGTGGACGCTGGCGGACCTCGATGGCGCGATGACGCCCGGGACGGACCACGTCGCCACGGCCATGTCCTTGCGCGGAGGTGGCTTCGCATGGGCGGCCTGATCGCACATCCCGGCGACGACAGGGTGGCGCGCCTCATGCTGGCGCAGTGGTGCGAGGCCGGCGATCGATCGGTAGGCAGCCGCGTGCGCGAGCGTGGCCCCGCCGTGGTCGTCGACGAGATCCTCACCGGACGCTCACCGCTCCCCGCCATCGCGGGTGCGGCGGGGCGCGTGCCGGTGGGCACCCCCTTCGACGAGGCGATCGACCGCTGGGCGCAGCCGGCGTGGTCAGCCGCGGAGCGCTGCGGCGCGAGGTACATCGTCCCTGGGGATCGAGAGTGGCCGACGCAGCTCGACGACCTCGCGGACGCTGCTCCTCTCGGACTCTGGGTCGCCGGTGCGGGGGATCTGCGCCTCCTGGCCCTGCGCTCGATATCCGTCGTGGGCGCCCGCTCGGCCACGGCGTACGGCGAATCCATCGCGCGCGAGCTCGCTGCCCATCTCGCCGAGACCGGGTGGCTCACGGTGTCGGGCGGAGCCTTTGGCATCGATGCGGCGGCGCATCGGGGAGCGCTCTCGGCCGCGGGCACCACGGCCTGCGTCCTCGCCGGGGGAGTCGATGTGCCGTATCCCCGATCGCACGCTGACCTGCTCGCGCGCATTCGCGAATCCGGCGTGCTCCTCAGCGAGGCGCCGCTCGGAGGCGCGGCGATGAGACATCGCTTCCTCACGCGCAACCGCATCATCGCTGCGCTGAGCCGCGGCACGGTCCTCGTCGAGGCGGCGCTGCGCTCGGGTGGCAGGTCGACGGTGCGCGAAGCCCGCGAGTTGAGACGCGTCGTCATGGCCTTCCCCGGTCCCGTGACCTCGCCCATGTCCGCGGGATGCCACCGGGTGATCCGTGACGAGGGTGTCCATCTCGTCACCTCTCCACGCGAGGTGGTCGCCCTCGTCGAGGGGCAATTGGCCCCGGACGAGGCAGCCCCCACCTCCGCAAGCGATGGGCTGGGCTGGCGCGAGAGTCGCGTCCTCGATGCGGTCCCCGTGCGCACTCCCGCTCCACTGAGCAGCATCGCGCGGCTCGCAGGCCTGGGCGTGACCGAGGCCATGGCGGCGCTCGGGATGCTCGACGCGCTCGGCCTCGTGCACCGCGCAGGGGAGGGCTGGCTCCGCACGCGCACGTGAGTCGCTGCGCTGATCCGCGACGACGAGGCGTCAGCATGGAGGGGTGACCGACGAGCCGCACGACGACTGGGCCGAGGTCATCGCGCGCTTCCGTGACCACCTCTCGCTCGAGCTCGGCCGCAGCGATCACACGGTGCGTGCCTACCTCGGCGACCTGGAGTCGCTCGCCGACTTCGCCCGGGAGCGCGACGTCCATCAGGTGGACCGCCTCACCCTGCTCACCTTGCGCGCATGGCTGGCGGACCAGGAGCGACGCGGACTGTCGCGCAGCACCCTCGCTCGCCGCTCGGCCAGTGCGCGGGTCTTCACCGAGTGGACCGTGGAGCGCGGGATCATGGCGGACGATGTCGCCGCGCGGCTGGCGTCGCCCAAGCGCGCGCACCGCCTGCCCGCCGTCCTCACCGCGGAGCAGGCCGTCGCCGTCCTGGATGCGGCGAGCGAGGCCGCCGACTCGCCCATCGGGCTACGCGACGTGGCCATCCTCGAGATCCTGTACGCCACGGGGATCCGTGTCGGCGAGCTCGTCGGCCTCGACATCGACGACATCGATCGGACCCGCCGCACCCTGCGCGTCCTCGGCAAGGGCGGGCGCGAGCGCACCGTGCCCTTCGGGCTACCGGCGGAGCGCGCGTGGGGAGCCTGGCTGGAGGAGGGGCGCCCGGTCCTCGCGGGGTCGGCAACGGGGCCGGCAGCACTCCTGGGAGCGCGCGGAAAGCGGATCGACCCGCGCACGGTGCGGGGTGTCGTCCATCGCACCGTGGGTGCTGTGGAGGGCGCGGCCGACATCGGGCCGCACGGCTGGCGGCACACCTCGGCGACCCATGTGCTGGAAGGTGGGGCTGACCTGCGCGCGGTACAGGAGATCCTCGGTCACGCGAGCCTGGCGACCACCCAGATCTACACGCATGTCTCGGTCGAGCGGCTCCGCAAGACATATGAGCAGGCCCATCCGCGCGCCTAACCGCCGGCCGCGAGCGGCTTGAGCACCACCCGATTGCGCAGGAGGATGAGCGGATCGGCGTACGTCCGACCGTTCTTCAGGCCCCAGTGCACCCCGGCCGTATGCGCCTCGCCTGACGGCGAGCCGGTCACCGTGCCGATCCGCTGACCGGCGCGCACCTGGTCCCCTACGTCGACCTCGGCCGTGACGCCCTCGTACGTCGTCCGCCAACCGATGCGGCCGAGGATGCGGTGCGGATGCTCGATGCTCACGACGTCCTTGCCCGCGACGCGGCCGGCCACGCGGACGACACCGGGGCCCGGGGCGCGCACGGCAGCCCCTGCGGGGGCCCGCAGGTCCACGCCGCGGTGTCCCGCGGAGTAGGGGCCGAAAGGAGGGCTGAAAGGTCGCTCGACGATCAGCGGTGCGACCGGAGGGAGCCAGGCCGCAGCAGCCAGGAGGACCGGGGCGAGGGCGGAGCCGATGAGGGAGAGAGCTGTCATCCGGTCACCGTGGGCCTGACCGTGGCGTGGGGGAAGTCGCGACCGCCCACCTGGGGACAACGCACCCTCCGCGACCCCGTAGACTCACCCCTCGGTCCGGGTCCGCCCGGATACATCGCGTGTCCCACCCCCGCGTCGGGGGACGGCCGTCGGTCCCGGTCCGCCGGGCAGGCCACCCGGGGCACCAGGGGCTGACGTCGACCGACGCCAGCCGACAACCGACAGCGGTGGGGTTCGCCCTACCGCGCAAAGGAGTGCCCATGGCCGTCGTCACGATGCGCCAGCTACTCGAAAGCGGTGTCCACTTCGGACATCAGACCCGACGCTGGAACCCCAAGATGAAGCGCTTCATCTTCACGGAGCGCAATGGCATCTACATCATCGACCTGCAGCAGTCGCTGTCCTACATCGACAACGCCTACGAGTTCGTCAAGGAGACCGTCGCCCGCGGCGGAACGATCCTCTTCGTCGGCACCAAGAAGCAGGCGCAGGAACCCATCGCGCAGCAGGCGACCCGCGTCGGCATGC
>JAULZJ010000351.1:0-5012 GCA_032117435.1 Candidatus Nanopelagicales bacterium
TGACGGCCCAGGCCGCATCGGTCGGCTCACCCGGCACGCGCGCGAGCACCTCACCCTGCGGAGTGACCACGCAGGCCTGCACGTCCTCGGATCCGGGGATGCCGAGCAGTCGCTGGAAGGCCGAGACATTGGTGTAGACGGTGATCGTGCGGGCCAGGACCCGCGGCACGCGAATGCTGGACGCCATGCCGCCGTCGATGAAGCCGCGGCCGAGCTTCCACCGAGTGGATAGCACGGGGATCTCGATGACGCAGGTGTCATCGCCCGCAGCCACGTCGACCGGGGATCCGGGAATGCCGGCGCCCTCGGCACGCGCGATCCAGCGATCGACGCACCCCTGATGACGCTGCTGGAAGGCGAGGAGCGCGAGAGTGCGAGGAGCGGGCAGGTCATCGGGCAGCACCATGTCGGCACCGGACAGTGAGCGGCCGTCGACGCGCGGGAAGTCCACGGGACGACTCTCTCAGGCCACCTGCAGCGAGCGCTTGCTCAGTCCGTAGAAGGAGCCCGTGATCGTCGTCTCAGGAGCGGCCTCGGGATCGCTCGCCGCGCCGAGCGTGACGAAGATCGGCGTGAAGTGCTCCACGGTCGGGTGGGCGTAGGGCATACCGGGCGCTTCACGGAAGCGAGCGAGCTCGTCGATGTCGCCGCGGGCAAGGGTGCCGGCCGCCCAGGCATCGAAGTCCACCGACCATCCCGGTGGCGTGGCGCCGGTCGACCAGTCCCGGAGGAAGGGCAGGCCATGGGTGAGGAAGCCCGATCCGATGAGCAGGATGCCGTGATCGCGCAGCGGCCGCAGCCGGCGACCGAGATCGATCAGCGCCTGCGGGTCATGGGCAGGCAGTGACATCTGGATGACGGGAATGTCGGCCTGCGGATACATCACCTTGAGAGGCACCCACGCGCCGTGATCGAGCCCACGCGAGGTGTGCTCGTAGAGCTCCTGCGAGTCGGGGAGCACAGAACGCACGAGCGCGGCGAGCGCTGAGGCATCGGGGGTCGCATAGGTCTCCCCGTAGTAGCGCTCGGGGAAGCCGGAGAAGTCGTAGACGAGCGGAGTCCCCGCACCCGTCGCCGAGATCGCCAGCGGCGCGCTCTCCCAGTGGGCACTGAGGATGACGATCCCGCGAGGCCGGGGCAGTGCGCTCGCCCAGTCGGCGAGCTCGCGAGTCCACAGCTGGTCGTCGAGGAGCGGCGGCGCACCGTGGCCGAGGTAGAGCGCCGGTATGGGCATCCCACCGGCCTCGAACTGGGGCGTGCGCGACTCCATGGCCATCACAATACTCGATAGTTTAAGACTCAACTACTTTATCCTAGCGGCCCGCCTGGCCACTGGCGTCGTTCGCCCCGCCCGGGGCGGTGCGCATCGCCCAAGTAGTGTCCCAACCACCGAGTCCTCCGGGCTTGGTCCACAGTGAGGGACCCACATGACTCAAGCCCCAAGTCGCAAGCACAGGACGGCGCTGTCGATCCTTGTCGCCTGCGCAGCCATCATCGGCGCCACTGGCGCCGCCACCGGCGCCTCGGGGGTGGAACCTGCAGCCAAGGAGGCGGCCACCGCGCCGCTGCGAACGATGTCCATCTACGGCACCACGGGAATGGGTCCGAACTCACTCGTGATCGATGCCGAGGGAACCGTCTACACCGCAAACGCCAGGGACAACACGGTCACCAAGGTCACCCGGAGCGGCTACTCATCGATCTTCGGCACCACCGGAGACCAGCCGATGGGCATTGCCCGCGATGCGGACGGCAACATCTATACGTCGAACATCGGCGACAACACCGTCAGCAAGATCACCCCGTCCGGCGATTCCCGGGTGCTGGGGACGACGGGCAAGAGGCCGATGGGCATCCAGGTGGACTCCGCCGGCAACGTCTACACCGCCAACTACATCGATGGCACCGTCACGAAGATCGCACCGGATGGGTCATCGAGCACGCTGGCGGCCACCGGCACGCACCCGCTCGGGCTTGCCCTGGACAGTGCGGGCAATGTCTACACGGCGAACGAGGGGTCGAACACCGTCACCAAGATCACCCCTGCGGGAGTGTCCTCAACCTTGGGCACGACCGGTGAGTGGCCCCAGGCGATCGCCATCGACTCCGCCGGGAATGTCTACACGGCCAACTGGAACAGCTCCAACGTCTCGAAAATCACACCGACCGGGAAGTCCGCCATCCTCGGCGTCACCGGCAAGCGCCCCATCGGAATCACCCTGGACTCCGCCGGCAACGTCTACACGACCAACAACGGCGCAGACAACGTCTCGAGAATCACCCCCAGCGGAAAGTCGCAGATCATCGCGCTGACGCAGCGGCGCCCCTCCGGCATCACGGCCGATGCATCGGGCAATCTCTACGCCGTCAACTTCATGTCGCACACGGTCTCCAAGATGCACGCACGACCGGCCACTCCGTCGACCACGTTGAGGCTGAGCACCGTGACCGTCGCATCCCCGGGGAACCGAGCGGCGTGGATCATCCCCTTCTACAACGACGTATACGAGACGAAGGACTCCTGCCTGGCCGCGCTACCGGCAGTCCAGGAGGCAGTGCAGGCCAACCCCGACCCCGCGGTGCAGAAGGAGTCAGCGACTTCCTGCATGGGCGTGGGAGCGGTGCCCTACAAGTTCGACATCGGCGAGCTCGAGATCACCACGTCCCAGTGGGTGAGATTCCTCAACACGGTGGACCCGATGGGGTCCAACGCCCACCACCTGTGGGATGTGGCCGAGAGCTCCTCGGTCTGGCCGAAGTACGGGTCCATCAATCGCGACCTGCGGGCGACTCCCGGCCAGCGCTACTACATCTCGTCACCCGGATGGGCCAACAGGCCCTACAACCAGGCCGACTTCAGTCGCGCCGCGCGCTTCATCAACTCCCTTCAGAACGGTGAGGTCCTTTCCAAGAAGGTGAACACCGTCACCACCGTCACGGGAACGACTCTGAAGACGACGACCTACACGGTGCGCCTGTCGACCAACACCGAGACGGGCATGTACACCATGAGCAATCCCAGGGCCACACGTAACTCCAGCAAGGGATTCGCGCTGACGAGCCAGAACGAATGGATCAAGGCGGCGTACTTCGATCCGAATGGTGGCGGCAAGTTCTCCTACTGGGACTACCCCACCAACCCGGGCCTGTTCGTCAACTGCCCGGTGGACGACAGCGGATGCGCGGAGGGCGAGCAGCCCAATGCCGTGGAGATGGGCCCTGACGGCAACGTCTCCAACGCGGACGAGCAGCCACTGGCATCCTTCGAGGCAGTTCCCGGCACCGCGCCTGACTGGTGTCCCGTGGTCTATCTGACCGCCGAGGAGTGCACGAAGGATGCTCCGTTCCCGCCGATCCTGCCGTACAACGGGAATGTGAGCCCGGTTGGCCAGGCTCTCACGCGCTCACCGTGGGGCACCCTCGACCAGGGGGGCAACGTGGTGGAGACGCTCGACACGATCTCCCCGCCTCCGGCGCTGACGGACCCCAAGGTCGTCTGGCGTCGCTGGCACGGAGGCGTGGTCACGGCGACGGCGTACCAGATGTGGCTCTCGGCGGTGGGTACGACCCCGCAGACGATCCCGGGCTATGCCATCAATCCGTGGCGCGGCTTCCGTATCGCCGTACGCGGTCTGTGAGTCGAAGCTCCCGGCGTCCCCTCATGAGGGGGCGCCGGGAGCTTCGCCGCTTGCGGTGGACGATTCAGCGCGCTCGGCGTACTATGTAGTTCAACACTCAACTACCTAGTCATCCGTCGACCGAGGCACTCCGCCTCGGGGAGCCAGCAGACTGAGTTCGACCGCAGAAGGAGAGACCATGCCCGCCGTGACCGTCGACAATCCGCTCACGCTGCCGCGCGTCCCCGAGCCAAATCCGGCGCTCAAGGATCGTCCGGTCGTATCGATCACGACCGCACCGCGTGGCTTCGAGGGCGAGGGTTTCCCTGTGCGTCGCGCCTTCGCGGGCATCGATCTGCGCGCCCTGGATCCCTTCATCATGATGGATCAAATGGGCGAGGTGGAGTACGCACCCGGTGAGCCCAAGGGCACGCCGTGGCATCCCCATCGCGGCTTCGAGACGGTCACCTACATCATCGATGGGATCTTCGAGCACGCCGATTCACATGGTGGCGGCGGCGTCATCACCAACGGCGACACGCAGTGGATGACTGCGGGTGCGGGCATCCTGCACATCGAGAAGCCGCCGGAGCACCTCGTCGTGAGCGGCGGGCTCTTCCACGGTATCCAGTTGTGGGTCAACCTCCCGAGCAAGCTCAAGATGGCCGAGCCCCGCTACCAGGACCTGCGTTCAGGCCAGGTCGGCCTGGCCACCTCACCCGATGGTGGCGCGCTGCTGCGCATCATCTCGGGAGACCTCGCAGGCGTGCAGGGACCCGGCGAGACCTACACCCCCGCGACGCTGATCCACGCGACGATCGCCCCCGGTGCTGAGGTCACGCTGCCGTGGCGCCAGGACTACAACGCCCTGGTCTACGCACTGTCCGGCGACGGCCAGGTGGGATCGGGTGCAGCCCGTCGCGCGCTGAAGTCGGGCCAGACGGCTGTCTTCGGCTCAGGCGACACCATCACGGTCGCGGCGGACCCCGTGCAGGAGTCGCGCCTTGGTGGATTCGATGTCTTCATCCTCGGCGGCGAGCCGATTCGCGAGCCAGTGGCGGCGTACGGCCCCTTCGTCATGAACACCAAGGCTGAGCTCATGCAGGCGTTCGAGGACTACGAGGCCGGTCGACTCGGATCGATCCCGGCCGCACACACGAGCGTCGACGCGAGCACGCCTGACGCGTGAGCGAGGCCCTCGTCCAGGATGCCAAGACCGCCGAGGTCGGCGGCTTCCGCGTGCGGCGGGCACTTCCCCGACGAGGTATGCGCACCGTGGGCGCATGGTGCTTCGCCGACCACATGGGACCTGAGCTCATCACGGAGACATCGGGTCTCGATGTCGGCCCCCATCCGCATATCGGCCTGCAGACCGTCACCTGGTTGATGGACGGC
>JAULZJ010000352.1:0-3083 GCA_032117435.1 Candidatus Nanopelagicales bacterium
TCTGACAGTCCGGCACCACCAGCACCAGCAGCACCACCCGCAACGCTCGAGCAGCACCCGCCGAACCACGGAGGACCGATGGCCCGCAAGCAGCCCGATGCCGACTTCGCCGAGGGCCTCACCGCCCGGCAGCGCGACATCCTCGCCGTGATCCGCAGCACCGTGGAGGAGCGCGGCTATCCCCCGAGCGTGCGCGAGATCGGCGAGGCCGTCGGCCTCACCTCCCCCTCGAGCGTGGCCCACCAGTTGGGAGTCCTCGAGAAGAAGGGCCTGCTGCGACGTGACGCGAACCGTCCGCGTGCCCTTGTCGTCGCGGATGACGCTGCGGATGCCACTGCGGACATCACCGGCATCGGCGATGCCGCGCCCGCAGCGGCGTACGTCCCCGTCCTCGGCCGCATCGCCGCCGGCGGCCCGATCCTCGCCGAGGAAGCTGTCGAGACGATCTTCCCGTTGCCGCGCGAGGTCGTCGGGGAAGGTGAACTCTTCCTGCTCAAGGTCGTGGGTGACTCCATGGTTGATGCGGCGATCTGCGATGGCGACTGGGTCGTCGTACGCCGTCAGCCCACTGCCGACAACGGCGAGATCGTCGCGGCCCTGCTCGACGACGAAGCCACCGTCAAAACCCTCCAGCGTCGTGAAGGCCACACCTGGCTGCTCCCGCACAATCCGGCCTACTCCCCCATCGATGGCGATCACGCCACCATCCTGGGCAAGGTCGTCACGGTGATCCGGCGCCTCTGAGACAGATCACGCCTCAGCCGCTTCCTCCCTGGCCCCTCGCAGGCGACCCAGCGCCGCGATGACGACCTCGCGGTCATCCGTGAGCCATAGCGGCGGCATCGCCGCGAGCAGCGTCTTGCCGTAGCTCGCGCTCGCGAGACGCGGGTCGAGGACGGCAACGACACCGCGATCACCCGCATCACGGATCAGTCGACCCGCACCCTGCGCCAGGAGCAGGCCAGCGCGCGGCACGGAGACCTCACGGAATCCCTCGCGCCCAAGCGCCTCCTGCCGCGCCGACACGATCGGATCATCCGGGCGCGGGAAGGGGATGCGATCGATGACGACGAGGGAGCACGTCTCGCCGGGTACGTCGACCCCCTGCCACAGCGACATCGTCCCCACCAGGCTCGTCTCGGGATCGGCCGCGAAGGCGGTGACGAGTGCTGCCGCGGGCTCGCCGCGTCGCTGCACGAGCACCGGCGTTATGAGACGCACGCGCAGGTAGTCGCCCATGCGCTCCACGGCGCGCCATGACGAGCACAGGATGAGAGTGCGCCCGCCCGCAGCATCGATGAGGTCTCCGACTTCGTCGAGGGCCTCCTCGGGTATCCCCTCGCGTCCCGGAGGAGGCAGATGGCGCGCGACGTAGAGGATCCCCTGCTGGGCGTAGTCGAAGGGACTCCCCACATCGAGGCCACTCCACTCCCCCGGCACCCCGAGACGCCCCGCGCACTCCTCGAAGTCCACGCCGAGCGTGAGCGTCGCACTCGTGAGGGTCACCGGCCGATCACCCATCAGCGACGACCCGAGCACACCGGCCACCTCCAGCGGTGCGAGCTTGACGGTGCCGGAGTCCACCCAGGTGACCTCCGCGGACGTGGCGGCGATGAGACGCCCCGCCGTGTCGAAGACCTCGTCCAGCGCACCGCGCGCACGCTGCCGCGCGGCCAGGGTCTCCAGGTCGTCATCGCTGGGAATCTCGCTCACGGCAACTCGCGCCACGTCTCGGATGGAGGTGAGTGCGAGCAGCAGGTCGCGGGAGACCTCGCGGAAGCGACCCTCCTGACGTGCGGCCTCGGTGAGGCGCTCCGCTGCCTCGATGAGATCGTCCGCCGTCGAGGGGCGGATGAACTTGCGCGCCCGGGTCGCCGCCTGCTCCACCGAGCGGGCGGAGAGCTCGACCGCCAGGGCCTGCGTGACCCGATCGACGAGCTCATGCGCCTCGTCCACGATGACCGCGTCGTGGTCCGGCAGCACCGGGATGCCCTCGACCGCGTGGATCGCGAGCATGGCGTGATTGGTGACGACGATGTCGGCAGTCATGGCGATGTCCCGCCGCCGGGCGGTGAAGCACTCGGCTCCGTAGGCGCAGCGCATCTCCCCCACGCATTCGCGTCGCGAGACGGAGATGCCCCGCCACACCCGCGCATCGATGGACTCCCCGAATTCATCGCGGTCGCCGGTCTCCGTCTCCAGTGCCCAGGCGCGCACGGCGACCGCCTGCTCACCGAGCGCTGACCTCGGGATGATCGCGTCGCCGTCCTCCTCCGGCTCCTGTCGATGCAGCCGCTCGAGGCAGACGTAGTTGTGCCGCCCCTTGAGCACGGCGTAGGTGAGCGGTCGCGGGAGTAGAGCCTCGAGCGCGGAGGCGACCACGGGCAGATCGCGCTCGACGAGCTGGCGCTGCAGGGCCAGCGTCGCCGTCGCGACGACCACCGCGTCCCCCCGCATGGAATGCAGGGCCGCCGGCACGAGATAGGCCAGCGACTTGCCCGTGCCCGTCCCCGCCTGCACGAGCAGATGCTGGGGCGCCGAGCGACCGGAGCTCAGGGATGCGGCCACAGCCTCCGCCATGGCGAGCTGCCCGGGGCGCGGCTCGCTGCCCAGGGCCGCGGCGGCCGCAGTGAGCGCCTCCTCGACGGTGGGGCAGTCGGGACCGGTGGCGTCGCTCACGACGCGGGGACGCCCAGCCGCGCGGCCAGATCGGGGCGCACACGCGCGCGCAGGCGAGTGCCCTCGGGCAGGTGCTCCTGGGAGAGGACCTCGCCCTCGGCGTGCGCGGCGGCGATGAGGTCACCGCGGCTGTAGGGCACGACGACATCGACCTCGATCTCCGGCCTCGGCAGCCGCTCGTCCAGGCGCGCCAGGAGAGCATCGATGCCCTCGCCACTGTGCGCCGACACGATGAGTGCATCGGGCTCGCGTCGCCGTAGCGCCGCCAGTTGCAGCGGGTCGGCGATATCGGCCTTGTTGATGACCACGAGCTCAGGCAGGTCCCCCGCACCGATGGCGCCCAGCACCTCGCGCACTGCGGTCAGCTGGTCCTCGGGGTGCGGGTCCGAACCATCGACCACGTG
>JAULZJ010000353.1:0-4583 GCA_032117435.1 Candidatus Nanopelagicales bacterium
TAGGTCGCGCACGCGTCGCCGTGCTTCTGTCTCGGCCTTCGCCGACAGCGCGGGGGCCTTGCCGCAGTGCTCCGCCGCTGCCGCGCCCGCCAGTAGTCCCTCGTATCCCGCGAGGTCGACACCGCCCACTCCGGTCGTCTCGCCAGCCGCGAAGAGGCCGCGCACCGACGTCTCCTGCCGGTCGTCGACGGCGACGGCAATGCCGCTGTCCGCACCACGGACGAAGCGCGCGCTGCCGAGCAGGTCCGTCTGCGCAGTGAATCCGTAGCCGATGGCCAGTGCGTCGACTTCCCACTCACGCGGAGGGCCTGGCAACCGGTGCCAGTCGCCATCGACCGCCGAGACGGCGATGGACTCCAGTCGATTCGCGCCCCGTGCTCGCGTGACGCGGTGCCTGCGCAGATAGGGCACACGATGGCGAGCCAGCGTCGTGAGATAACGCGTAAGCTCGCCGCTCTTCCCGATCACGGGCAGGGTCGATCGCACTCGACGTGCGATCGAAAGGGGATCGTTGGCCTCGATCACCGCGACGACCTCGCCGCCCGCGTCGAGGATCGTGCTCGCCACGGCGAGGAGAAAGGGGCCGGTGCCCGCGATGGCAATGCGTTGCCCCGGCAGCACACCGCTGCCCTTGATCAGTGCCTGTGCAGCACCACCGGACATCACGCCGGGCAGATCCCAGCCGGGGAAGGGCAGTTGCCGGTCGAAAGCACCAGTTGCGATGATCACCGCGCGTACCGCGATGTCACCGATGTCGCCTCGGTGACGATCATCACCGCGCACGCGTACTCGGAATCCGCTGTCGGTGCGCTCCAGGGCATAGGCGGCATGACCGAAGAGCGCCTCGACGCGACCGGAGGCCTGCAACTCGGCCAGTCGGGCGCACATCACAGCGAAGCGGCCTGTCGCCCCACCACGGTAGTACTGCCCACCGGGCTCGGGGCCGCTGTCGATCAGGGCCACCCGTGCACCGGAACTTCCCGCGACGACCGCAGCGTTCACACCAGCGGCACCACCGCCGATGACGGCGATATCGATCATCGACCGACCCCGTCCTGGCGGCGTACGTCGTCTCCGGATTCCACGCGCGTGATGCAGGCACGCACATTGGGCTGGCCATTGAGCGTGATGAGGCAGTCGTAGCAGACACCGATGCCGCAGAGGATGCCGCGAGGGCGCTCGTCGAAGCGGGTTGTGCGCCAGGACATGATCCCCCGCTCCATGAGGGCGGCTGCGATGGTCTGGTCCGCGGCGGCGCGCATCGGCTCGCCATCGAGAGTGAAGGGCACGTCAGACATGGGCGGCCTCGAAGCGTGCGGGTGAGAAGGCAGACAGGTCGAGACTGGATGGAGCTCCGGTGATCGACTGGGCGATGAGGTCGCCGGTCGCTGCCGCCAGGCCGACGCCCGCGCCCTCGTGACCGCAGGCGTGCAGCAGCCCGGGGGCACGTGGATCCGGCCCGATGACGGGCAGGTGGTCCGGGCAGTAGGGACGGAAGCCGCCGTAGGTGCGCAGCAGTGACACATCGGCGAGCACGGGGAAGACCTCGATCGCCTGAGCTGCAAGTCGCTGGACGACCTTCCAGTCGAGGGTGCGATCGAATCCCACGCGCTCGCGGCTCGCGCCGATGAGCACGGTCCCCGAATGCGTCCCCTCCACCACGGCTGACGTCTCGAGGCCAGCGGAGTCCGACGCGACGTTGGCGACGTAGTCCGCGGCGTAGACCTTGTGGCGGATGAGCGGTGGCAGGGGTTCGGTCACCAGGATGAAGCCGCGTCGCGGGAGGATCGGCACGTGCACTCCGGCGAGGGCGGCGATCTCACCGCCCCACGTGCCAGCCGCGTTGACCACGTAGCGAGTGTCGATCACGCCCTGCGAGGTGCGCACACCGGTGACTGAGCCTTCGGCGTCGCGATCGATGCCGAGGACCTCAACATTGGTCATGACGCGCGCACCGTATTGACGTCGTGCCGCATCGAGCAGGTGTGCTGCGGCGAGCATGGGCTGCACCTGCATGTCCTGCGGGTAGTAAACGCCGCCGGCCAGGTCCGGCGAGATGTGGGGCTCGTGCTGCGACAGATCGGCCGCCGCGACGTGCTCGGCAATCACGCCGTGCGCACGCTGACTCTCGGCGAACGAGATGAGGTGGTCAAGGGTCTCCTGGCGCGCGGCGACGACGAGTCCGCCCTTCGCGTCAAGCTCGCAGGGCCCACCGATCTCATCTCCAAGCGCGGCCCAGGCAGCGCGACTGAGGAGTGCGAGATCAAGCTCGGGTCCGGGCTCCTTGTCGGAGACGAGGATATTGCCCTCGCCCGCGCCCGTGGTGCCTCCCGCGACGGGGCCGCGATCGATCACGGTCACCGCGAGTCCTGCCCGAGCACACGACCAGGCACAGCACGCGCCGACAATGCCAGCGCCAATGATGACGACGTCGGGTCTCACACGCGCTCCTCGCGACTGCTGGCCCAGATGCCGCGCACGTGATCGAGGTGGTGGGCCATGACACGCTCGGCAGCGCGCCGATCGCCTGACTCGAGTGCATCGATGAGTTGCAGGTGCTCGCTGGCCGAATCAACCAAAACGCCCTCGGCCGCAAGTTGCTCCAGGCCATAGAGCCGGCTCTGGTCGCGCAGACGACCGACCATCTCGACCAGGCGCGGGTTCCCCCCGTGAGCAAGCAGGGCGAGGTGCAGCTCGCGGTCAGCCTCGACGTAGGCGACGACGTCACCGCGACGAGCAGCGTCGCTCACTGCGGAAGCGAGGGCACGCAGGCGATTGATGGCCATGCGATCGATGGCACCGGCCAGCGCACCGACAGTGGGCACCTCGAGCAGGCGCCGCAAATCCGTGATCTGGTCGAGCTCGGCATCTGTGAGTTCCACGACGCGGAAGCCCTTATTGGGCACGGGCGCGACGATGCCCTCGTTGACGAGGTCAAGCATCGCCTCGCGCACCGGGGTTGCGGAGACGCCGAACTGCTCAGCGAGCGCGGGGATGCTGTACGTCGTACCCGGCGCCATGCGTCCGGAGACGAGCGCCGCGCGCAGCGACTCGGCAACTCGCTCGCGCAGACTGGTGCGGCCGCCGATCGCG
Source organism: Candidatus Nanopelagicales bacterium (assembly GCA_032117435.1). Classification (GTDB taxonomy): domain Bacteria; phylum Actinomycetota; class Actinomycetes; order S36-B12; family S36-B12; genus Mxb001. The sequence continues at coordinate 3,094 of JAULZJ010000353.1, forward strand.
GCGAGGCCCTCGGGTGCGGCCGTCACAGCAGGAAGCCCGCCGGGAAGGGGTCGTCGTCGGCGAGCAGCATCTGCGACAACGCTGTCAGCCATGCACGCCCGGTGATGAGGGGGACCACAGCGGGTAGTCCCCCCACCTCCGTGGTCTCCGCAATGCGACCCACGAAGTGGGTGCCGATGAAGGACTCATTGACGAAGTCCCTGCCGACAGCCAGCTGTCCTCGCGCGTGCAATTGGGCGAGCCGCGCCGAGGTGCCGGTGCCGCAGGGCGAGCGGTCGAACCATCCGGGCGCGATGACCATGGCGTGACGCGAGTGGGTCTCATCCGATCCCGGAGCGAGCACCTGGACATGCCGCAGTCCGCGGATCGCAGGGTCGACCGGGTGCACGGGCTCGTCGGCATCGTTGATCGCACCCATGACCGCCATGCCCGCCGCGAGGATCGCGTCCCTGTTATCGCGGGAGAACTCCACGCCGAGATCCTCGGCGCGCACGATGGCGTAGAAGTTGCCGCCGAAGGCGATGTCGTATGCCACGGTGCCCATGCCCGGGACGTCGACGCTGCGGTCGAGGCCCAGGACGAAGGAATCGACATTGCGCAGCGTCACCGATCGGGCGCGACCGCTCTCGACCGCGACATCCGTGACGACGAGTCCCGCAGGCGTGTCGAGCCGGATCGTCGTCACTGGCTCCATGACCGGGACCATGCCGGTCTCCACCAGCACGGTGGCCACGCCCATCGTGCCGTGACCGCACATGGGCAGGCAGCCGGTCACCTCGATGTAGAGCACTCCCCAGTCGGCGTCGGACCTCGCAGGAGGCTGCAGGATCGCTCCGCTCATTGCGGCGTGGCCGCGCGGCTCGAACATCAGCAGGGTGCGCAGGTCATCCATGTGCTCCATGAGGTGCAGGCGGCGCTCCATCATCGTGGCACCGGGCACGACACCGACACCGCCGACGACGACACGCGTCGCCATTCCCTCCGTGTGCGAATCGACGACCTGCAGGACACGCTTGGCCTGCATGTCAGGCCGTCGCGAGTCCCGCGTCGATCGCGACCTGGGTTGCCGCCCGCACGGCCTTGTCCTGCTCGGGCGTGAGCGGCAGACGCGGCGGGCGGCAGGGGCCGCCGTAGCGGCCAACCATGTCCATCGACAGCTTGATGGCCTGCACGAACTCGGTCTTGGAGTCCCAGCGCAGCAGCGGATGCAGTGTCCGGTAGAGGGGGAGCGCGGCGGCGATGTCACCGGCCATCGCCGCGTCGTAGAGCGCGCGCGATGCGGTGGGGAAGGCGTTGGTGTAGCCCGCGATCCAGCCCTTGGCGCCCGCGATGGCCAACTCGAGGACCACATCGTCGGAGCCGATGATCACATCGAGGCCGGGTGCGTACTCCGCGATCTCGTAGGCACGACGCGGATCGCCACTGAACTCCTTGACGGCCACGATGAGGCCCTCCGCGTAGAGCTCCCCCAGCAGCCGCGGAGTGAGATC
>JAULZJ010000354.1:0-598 GCA_032117435.1 Candidatus Nanopelagicales bacterium
ATGGTCACGGCCGTCGTACCCGTGGGCACCTGCACGGTGCGATCCACGGTGTCGTCGGTGATGGCCGGGGTGGCAATCTGACCCGTCGGCGCGGTGACCTCGGCATTGATGGCCGGGACCGAGTTGACGACGCCACTTCCCGTGAGCGAGGTGCTCGCGGCGACGACCGCGGGGGGCAGCGTGCCTAGAGGCGTGGCGGTGATGGTCTGCGTACCCGCCTGCGCGACGGCAGTGATGTTGACCGAGCCGGTGGAGATCTCGGCGGCGGTGACGGAGGAGTCCGACGGCGTGTCGTCAGCGCTCGCGGCGACGGCGATGGTGTCGCCGAGCGCAGCCTGCGTGGCGTTGCCCGCCGAATCCTTGAGTGTGAGGGTCATTGTGGCGGTGACGCCGACGAGGACGCTCTGCGACGCGGGAGTCCACGCCAGGCTGGCAGGGGTGCCGGTCGTCGTAAAGGTCGCCGACGTGGTGTCGGAGCCATTGCCGAGGCGGACCGTGTAGGTGCCGGCCGTGTCAACCGCGATACCCACCGTTGAGTCGTCGGCGAGGGAGCCGACGGAGCCGTTGCGCAGCAGGGTGGCGGAGTCGTCCGTGGATG
>JAULZJ010000354.1:608-4135 GCA_032117435.1 Candidatus Nanopelagicales bacterium
CGGCGTATAGGCCACGGTCCTGCGCACCGGCGCCGAAACCGTGTCGTTCACCGCCACCGGCGCCCGGTTGGCGAACACGGTCAGCGTCACCGTTGCCGTATTGCTCGGCGCGCTGGCGACCTGCACGGTCGTGGGCAGAGCCATGGCTGTGGGAAGGGTCATCGTGCCCGTGGGGATCTGACCCACGGCGCCAGCCCGGACAGCGGTCACCGTCGAAGCCGCCGCCTTGGGCGCCTTCAGACCAGCTGCACTAGCCGACGTAACACTTGCGACAGAGAGGAATCCCACGGCCAAGGCACCCGCCGCAACGCCAGCAAGTATTGACTTGCTGGTTCGCATTGCGTTAGACAATGCCTTTCCTTTCGATGCGTCGGCATGCCTCACTTGGGATGTCGCATGTGTCGGATATGCCGGGGCGATTCGGGCACCCGATGCGCGGTTGCAGCGGGCGATCAACCTCCGCCATTGAACGCACGCAACGTCGCGTCAGGATCCGTGCGTTCACTGGCGGAAGTTGCTGGGGCGGGGATTCGGCAGGGCGCGGAGGTCGTTTTGCCGGGGGAGCAAGGGGCCTACGGAATGGTGATGCGGTTCGACCGCACGCTGCCATCGCTCGTGGCGACGTACACGTAGGTCTTCTTGCCACCGCGACGACTCCACGTGAAGTCACCGACCTCATCGGGGCGGATCTGAGCAGCGCCCTGCGAGTACGTCGCCTGACCGGCGATCTTGACCCAGGGTCGCAGGATGGCCTCTGGATCGAGACTCGTGGAGGTCCCATCGATGAGCACCCCGGGCCGGTCACGCACCAGAACGCGCTCCCCGACGATGGCGATGGAGGCTCGCGGCGGCCCTGCGGCGTCCACGACCCGAATGTCGACCGCTGCGGTGGGCCTGGGGGTAGGGAATCCGGCGGGTGGCTTGAAGCCGATCTGCCACGCAGGAGTGGCGCTGCCGGGAAGCGGCGCGACGCTCAGCTGCCCGGGTCCGATGCTCCTGCCGGCGATGAGCGTGAGCCTCGCCGATCCGGAGTCGTCGGTGTAGACCGGCTGCTGGGTCACGAGCCCCGAGAGCAGGACCTGCCCGGAGGCAGTGGCGAGTACTCCGCCGGAATCGTCGGTCGTGGAAGGGACGGGATTGCCGAAGGGGTCGGCGACGCTGATGCGTGCGATCGCGAAGGAGCCTGTGGCGATCGTGTCGTCCCCGCTCACCTCGACGGAGTACGCGGCGTCGGTGACGGTCGCGACGCGGAATGCGGCCTTCGTCCTCAGCGTGCCGGAGGCGAAGGTGACGGCGTGCGTGCCGACCTTGGTCGCGAAGGCATAGACAGTGGTGCCGGAGTCCACCGTCAACCTGGAAACACCCGCATCCCAGGCGCGTGTCGTGCGATCACTGAGGAACGCACCCTCGGGTGCGGTGACAGTGATCTCCGCTGCCGGCACTGACGTCGGGGTGAACGCGATCATCGTCCCGGCGGCTGTGCCCGCGCCCGGCGTCGTGCTCGTCGGAGTCGTCCACGTCCCCGGCGTGCCGGCGCTCGTCGCAGCAGTGCCGGTGTAGGGCACCACGACATAGGGAATGACCGTCTGCTGCGTGGTCGGTCCGATCGTCGTCGGGGTCGACTGGGGCTGTGCGACCGTGAGTGCGGTCGCCGACCCGGTCTCGCTGTACGTCACGCGCACGAGTGGCGGTGTCAATGGCGCGTACGGCGTACCGCTGGGCAGCGTGGTCGTGAAGACGATCGTCGCCGGACCGACGTGGGTGTCATCAGGCGGAGCCACCGTGACAGTGGTGCGCCCCGTCGAGTCGGTCGTCGCCCAGGAGCTCGTCGGTCCGACCGGGGTGCCGCGGCTGGATCTGGCTTGTCCGCGCACCTTGAAATTGGGGTAGGGATTGCCGAAGTCATCTCGCAGGGTCACGATGAAGTCGATCGGCTCGCCCGTCTTGGCGGTGATGCGCCCCGAGGGACTCGTCTTGGGCTCGGGTGTCGGCTCCTGGATCTCGATCACGGTCCAGCGCGTGGCCGATCCCGTGCCCGTGCGCAGGGTGACCCGACCCCCCTCGGTGACCGACTGCCATGCCAGCGCCGCTGCTGTCGTGCCATCCGTGCCGGAGGCGAGGACGACGGGGACATCGGTGCTCGCATCGGGCACCTGCTCGACGGGAGTGATGGCACCGCCTGAGACGAGCAGTCCCTGCCAATTGCTCGCCGAGGTCGTGATGTAGCCGACGATGCCGGTGGTCGGATCGGCGCCTTCGCTGACCAGGAGGAGGTTGTTGACGTAGATGTCGTTGACGACGTACACCGCCGTGTCGTCGGTGCTGCGACTCTCGTCGAGGAATCTTTGATCGGTGGGGAAGACCATCTCGAAGAGCCCGGGCGCGGTGGTCGTGAGCGGAATCGAGTCCGCGTTGATCGTGATGGCGCTGACTCCACTGCTCGGTAGCGTGCCGATCGGGCTCAGCGTGACGGTGGCGGTGCCCGCCTGGCTTCCGCCCGTGAAGGCGAGGGGTGCGCCGCCGAGCGGGTCGACGAGGCTGTCGTCGAAGTCCACCGCGGTCAGCGATGCGACCGACGGGGAGGCGACGTTGGCATTGGACGTCGTGATGGTGATCTGGTCGCTGCTGGTCAGCTGAGTCGGTCGACCCGAGTCATCGAGGACCTGCACCGTCAGCGTCTGCTCATCGAGCGGGGTGGCGATGAGGTTGAGTTGCGTGTCGTCCACGGAGATCGACCGGGGAGCTCCGACCGTGGAGAAGGTGAACTTGGTGTGCTGCACCAGCGACGCCGATGTCATCGTCGGCGCTGAGCCCTCATAGATGTGGACGTCGCCCGCGTACGTGCCAGGGGCGCTCACCGCGATGTAGGTCTGCAGGACAGTGTCGTCGTCGGTGTCACCGTGCTGGATGCTGAAGGGGTTGCCACTGCCGACAGTCGCGGGTGTCGTGGTGGGATCCATCAGTGACAGCGTGTCGTCGGCGAGTCCACCGCCGGCGGGGAAGAGCCTGTTGGTGCGGCTGAACCACATCGTGCCTGTGCCGGAGCTGGCTCCGGTGAGGGTGAGGATGACGGTGTCATCGGCGGTGATCGGGTTGTCGGCGTACGCATCGCCGATGACGATGAAGGACGCGCCGTAGACCGGATCCTGGGTGCCGGCGTTGGCCGTGTAGCGCACCGGGCCGACGAGGGCGAACTCCGAGGAGGCGTCGAGCAGGTCGGCCTGAGTGGCGGGGGGTGCGATCAGGAGGCCGGCGAGAACGGCGACCAGGAGCCCGACCAGTGCCCCCGACCGCCTCATGCGGGGAGTGTAAGCGCCTGATCGGCGGTCGCGAGAAGTGCGTCCTGCTCCAGGCTTGCCGCCACGGCAAAGCAATCCGGCAGGCTGACTTCGACGCGCCCACGCTCATAGCGGCGCGCTCGGATCTCTCCCGCGAGGAACGCCGTCTGCTCGTCGACATGCCGTGTCGACATACCCGTCTGCCCGAGGAGGCGCATCGCGAGGTAGCTGCGTTGTCATGCGTCCTCG
>JAULZJ010000355.1:0-4617 GCA_032117435.1 Candidatus Nanopelagicales bacterium
GCGAGAGCCTCCATGACCAGCTTGACCCCGATGAAGCCCAGGATGATCGCGAGCCCACGATTGAGATAGACGATCTTGGCGAAGAGACCATCGAGGAGGAAGAAGAGCTGGCGCAGGCCCATCAGGGCGAAGGCGTTGGCCGTGAAGACCAGGTAGGCCTCCTGGGTCAGGCCGAAGACGGCCGGGATCGAGTCGATGGCGAAGAGCAGGTCCGTCGTGCCGATCGCGAGCATGACCAGCAGCATCGGCGTCACGTGCCGGCGGCCATCGAGGCGCACGGTCAGTTTGGCTCCGTGATACTCGCGCGTCGTCGGGACGCGCTTCTCCAGCCACCGGATGAGCGCGTTGCCCTCCGGATCCGGCTCCTCGCCATGCGAGCGCCATACCTTGACCGCGGTATAGAGCAGGAGTGCGCCGAAGACGAAGAAGGTGCCCGCAAAACGGGCAATGGCCTCAGCCCCGATGATGATGAGGATGCCCCGGAGCACGAGCGCGATGACGATTCCGACGAGGAGCACCCGGTGCCGATGCTCGGGCGGCACCGCGAAGGCCGACAGGATGACCATGAAGACGAACAGGTTGTCCACGCTCAGTGAGTACTCCGTGATGTACCCAGCGATGAACTGACCCGCGTACGTCGCCCCGAAGTAGACGAAGACGAACGCTGCGAAAGCCAGGGCGAGAGCGATGTAGAAAATCACCCACCTGGTCGCTTCGCGCGGCCCGAAGACATGGGGACGACTGTCGACGAGGATCAGGTCGAGGGCGATGATCCCGACCAGGCCCCCGATGGTGGCGATCCACAGCCAGGTGGGGACATTCACGCGGTCCCCGCCTCCTGCATGCCGCGCAGCTCGCGCTTGAGCTCCGACACCTCGTCCCGATAGCGGGCTGCAAGCTCGAATTGGAGATCCGCGGCAGCCTGATGCATCGCCGCCGTCAACTCCTCGATGAGCGCCACGAGGTCCTTGCCCGCGATGGACCTGGCGCGCACGGGCGTGTCCACGGCACCGAGCAGCGCGGTCGTGTCGGCATCCTCCCGGGCGAGGAGATCGGTGATGTCACCGATCTTCTTGCGCAGGGGCTCCGGATCGATACCGTGCTCGGCGTTGTAGGCCATCTGCTTCTCGCGGCGCCGATTGGTCTCGTCGATGGCACGAGCCATCGACGCGGTCACCGTGTCGGCGTACATGTGCACCTCACCGCTGACATTGCGGGCCGCACGCCCGATGGTCTGGATGAGCGAGGTCTCCGAGCGCAGGAAGCCTTCCTTGTCGGCATCGAGGATGCTCACCAGGGAGACCTCGGGGAGGTCGAGCCCCTCACGGAGAAGGTTGATGCCCACGAGGACGTCGTACTCCCCCAGTCGCAGCTCTCGGAGCAACTCGACGCGTCGCAGGGTGTCGACCTCGCTGTGCAGGTAGCGGACCCGGACGCCGTTCTCCTCGAGGTACGAGGTCAGATCCTCGGCCATGCGCTTGGTCAGTGTCGTGACGAGGACACGCTCGGAGCGTGCTGCGCGGATCCGGATCTCCTCCATGAGGTCGTCGATCTGGCCCTGGGTCGGCTTCACGACCACACGCGGGTCCACGAGGCCGGTCGGACGGATGACCTGCTCCACGAACTCGCCTCCAGTCGCGGTGAGCTCGAAGGGCCCCGGCGTCGCCGACAGGTACACCGTCTGCCCGGTGCGCTCGCGGAATTCCTCCCACCGCAGAGGCCGATTGTCCATCGCGCTGGGGAGCCGGAAGCCGTGCTCCACGAGGGTGCGCTTGCGACTCATGTCCCCCTCGTACATGCCGCCGATCTGCGGGACCGAGACATGGGACTCGTCGATGACGAGGAGGAAATCCTCGGGAAAGTAGTCGAGGAGGCAGTTGGGCGGTGAGCCCTGCTCGCGTCCGTCGATGTGTCGGGAGTAGTTCTCGATACCGGAGCAGCTGCCTACCTGCCGCATCATCTCGATGTCGTACGTCGTGCGCATCCGTAGGCGCTGTGCCTCCAGCAACTTGCCCTGGCCCTCCAGCTCCGCGAGGCGCTCCGCGAGTTCCGCCTCGATATCCGCAATAGCCCTGGCCATGCGCTCGGGACCGGCGACATAGTGCGTTGCGGGAAAGATGTAAAGCTCCTCGTCATCGGTGAGGATCTCGCCCGTCACGGGATGCAGTGTCATCAGACGCTCGATCTGGTCGCCAAACATCTCGATACGCACGGGATGCGTCTCGTAGACGGGGAAGACCTCGAGGGTGTCGCCCCGCACGCGGAAGGTGCCTCGCTCGAAGCTGGTGTCGTTGCGGGTGTACTGGATGTCGACCAGGCGCCGCAGCAGCGCATCGCGGTCGTACTCCTCTCCCACGCGCAGGCGAAGCATGCGGTCGACGTACTCCTGAGGGGTGCCAAGGCCGTAGATCGCCGACACCGTGGCCACGACGACCACGTCCCTCCTGGTCAGCAGGGAGTTCGTGGCCGAGTGACGCAGGCGCTCAACCTCCTCGTTGATGGAGGAGTCCTTCTCGATGTAGGTGTCCGTCTGCGGGACGTAGGCCTCGGGCTGGTAGTAGTCGTAGTAGGACACGAAGTACTCGACGGCATTGTTGGGGAGCAGCTCTCGGAACTCATTCGCCAACTGCGCCGCCAGGGTCTTGTTGGGAGCCATGATGAGCGTTGGGCGCTGCACCCGCTCGATCAACCAGGCCGCGGTCGCGCTCTTGCCCGTCCCAGTCGCTCCGAGCAAGACGATGTCGCGCTCCCCCGCGTCGATGCGCTGCACGAGGTCCTCGATGGCCGTGGGCTGATCACCCGAGGGGTCATAGTCCGCGATCACCTCGAGGGGCGCCACCTTGCGTACGAGGTCGGTGACGGGGCGCATGGGCCCACCCTAGGCGGCGCCCTCGGAGAGACGAGCCCAGAGGCCGTCGATCTGGGAGTCCAGTGCGGCGACTCCCCCGGCATTGTCGATGACGACATCGGCTACACCGAGGCGCTCCTCGCGTCCCGCCTGCGCCGCCATCCGCCGCTGCGCATCCTGCGGATCCAGGCCGCGTTCGACGAGACGCTCGAGGCGCACGTCATCCGGGCAATCCACGACGACGATGGCATCCCAACCCCTGAGCGAATCCGGGCCCTGCTCGACGAGCAGCGGCATGTCGTAGACGACGACCGCATCAGTGGGCACCTTTGCCAGGAGTTCCGCACTGCGCTGGGCGATCCTCGGATGGGTAATGGCGTTCAGCTTGGCGAGCGCCACCTCGTCCGAGAAGACGAGCTCCGCCAGGCGGCGCCGATCGAGCCTCCCATCAGACGCAATCACCACATCACCGAAGGCTTCGGCAATCTCCGCAAGAGCAGGCTGTCCGGGCTCGACGATCTCGCGCGCGATGGCATCCGCGTCCACGATGATCGCGCCTCGCTGGGCGAGCATGCGTGCGACCGTGCTCTTGCCCGAGCCGATGCCTCCGGTGAGCGCTACCCGTCCCACGCGCATCACGCTAACACCGGCAGCGCTGCAGGCCCATCACTTGCGTCGGTCCCGTTGGCGCCCACACGGCTACACTCGCCGATGTGGGTCCCATGCTCAGGGCAATGCGCCCACGCCAATGGACTAAGAACCTGCTTGTCTTCGCCGCACCCCTGGCAGCCGGCGATCTCCTGTCGTTGACGGTCCTAGGCCCGACGTTGATCGCGTTCGTCGCGTTCATCCTCGCGTCGTCAGGCACCTACCTGGTCAACGATGCCCGCGACGTCGAGTCCGACCGCAGGCATCCGGTCAAGATGCACCGCCCCGTGGCGTCCGGGGCCGTCAGCCCCCGAGCGGCCACCGTGACGGGGGTCCTGCTCATGGCCGCCGGCGTCGCCGTGTCCTTCGCTGCCGATTGGCGGCTTGCCGTCGTCGTGGCGGCATACGTCGGGATGACACTCGCATACTCGCTTGCGCTCAAGAATGCACCGGTGCTCGAGCTCGGCCTCCTCGCCGCCGGCTTCCTGCTTCGCGCCGTCGCCGGCGGTGTCGCAGCGGGGATTCCCCTGTCTCCGTGGTTCCTCATCGTGACGGGCTTCGGATCCCTCTCTGTCGCCGCCGGCAAGCGTTATGCGGAACTCCGATCGGACCCCGATCCCCACTCCGCCCGCCGACCGAGCCTGGATGGCTATACGCCCGAGTACCTCCGTTTCGTCTGGACTATGTCGACCGCGGTGCTCATCACGACGTACTGCCTGTGGGTCGTCGAGGTCGGCCAACCCGGGAGCACCATCCCCTGGGCCCTCCTCAGCGCCGTGCCGTTCGTGCTCGCCGTACTGCGCTTCGGGGTCGATGTGGATGCGGGGCGGACCCAGGCACCCGAGGAGGCCCTGCTCAAGGACCCAGCGCTGCTGACGCTGGCGGTTGCCTGGCTTGCGCTCTTCGCCGCAGGTGCATTCGGGTTGGGTGGATGAGGCGTGAGCGCCCCCACCTCCAAGGCCCTCGTCACCGGTTGGGGAGGCACTCCGCGGTCACTGGGTGAGATCCACCTGGTGCACGACGAGGATCAGGTCGCACAAGCCATTAGGGAGGCCGGCCGACGCGGGGTCCTTGCACGAGGAGCGGGGCGCGCCTACGGCGATGCGGCGATGAACGCCGGC
>JAULZJ010000356.1:0-30254 GCA_032117435.1 Candidatus Nanopelagicales bacterium
TCAGCAGCGCCTCCAGTGCATCGCCGACTTCCCGCGCATCGCCACGCAGGTCTGCTCCGAAGAGCGTGCGTCCGACAATGGCGAGGGTGAGCGCCGCCATATCGGCCTGCATATCCAGCACGCGTCCCTCAGTCCACGCCTGCTCATGGGCTTCCGTGAGCGCAACCATTTCCGCGGCATACCCCGCGATGCGGTCGCGGTGGAATGCAGGCTGCACGAGGCGCCGATTGCGCAGGTGCACCTCGCCCTCACTAGTGAGGAGGCCATTGCCCAGCACGGCCTTCGCTCCCTGGAGGCCGCGCCCCTTCATTGTCTGGCGTCCGTGATCGAGGAAGACCTCGACGATGGCGGCAGGATCGGTGAGGGCGTAGGCGTGCTCCCCCATGAGGCGCATATGCGCCATGACGGGGTAGGTGCGCTCGAGTTCGACCATGAACCACGGGGCAGCGCCCGTGGTCGCCATGCCGCGCAGTGCCCGTAAGGGTGATGGACCGGGCGGTCGGGCCACGTCGCGACGGCGGTCCCGGGGCACCGGCACGTCTGAGTGGGCTACCCGCTCCTGGGCGCGTCGTGCTGCTGCCTTGATGTCGGGCTCGGTCACGGTCACCCGATCAGTCTCGCTCGGAACGCACGTCGAGGCTCGCCGGGGGTCGCGGTCTGCGAGGATGCGTCCGTGACCGAGACGGTGACCCTCGCGGATATCGAGGCCGCAGCCGGACGCCTCGAGGGGGTCGTCCGGCAACTGCCTGTCCACTCGGCGCGATGGCTATCCGATCGCGTCGGCGGCCCGGCCTTCCTCGTGACGGAGAACCTTCAGCGTGCGGGCTCCTTCAAGATCCGGGGTGCCTACAACCGCCTGAGCCAGCTCAGCGAGGCCGAGCGCGCCGGGGGAGTGGTGGCAGCATCCGCCGGCAATCACGCGCAGGGGGTGGCCCTCGCCGCTTCCATGCTCGGGATCCGCTCCACGATCTTCATGCCGCGGTCAGCCAGTATGCCCAAGGTCATCGCGACCAAGGACTATGGCGCCGACGTGCGCTTCCACGGGGCGACGCTCGACGAGGCCATCGTCGAGGCACGTGCCTTCGCCGAAGCGACGGGTGCGACGTTCATCTCGCCGTTCGACCATGTCGACATCGTCGCGGGCCAGGGAACGCTGGGGTTGGAGATCCTCGACCAGGTCCCTGATGTGCGCACGGTCGTGGTGTGCACCGGTGGTGGGGGCCTGCTTGCAGGTGTCGCTCTCGCGATCGCATCGAAGAGCCCCGATGTGCGCGTCATCGGTGCCCAGGCAGCCGGTGCCGCGGCGTATCCGCCTTCACTCCTCGCCGGACATCCCGTGCCGCTGCGATCGATGCGGACCATGGCGGATGGCATCGCCGTCGGGCGGCCGGGGGATGTGCCGTTCCCCCTCATCCAGCGCCACGTCGATGACATCCGCGTGGTGTCGGAGGACATGCTGGCGAAGGCGCAGCTGCAGCTTCTGGAGAGGTCCAAGCTCGTCGTCGAGCCTGCCGGTGCTGCGGCTGTAGCGGCGATCATGGACGACCCCACCTCCTTCGAGCCGCCCGTGGTGGCAGTGCTCTCGGGCGGCAATGTCGATCCGCTGGTCATGATGCGGGTCATCCGTCACGGACTCACTGCCGGAGGTCGCTTCACGCAGATCACCGTGCACGTGCCCGACCGTCCGGGATCGCTCGCGGGCCTGCTCGCGGAGATCGGCTCACTCGACGCCAACGTGGTCGATGTCTCCCACCTGCGGACCAACCCCCGCCTTGCCGTGGATGAAGTCGAGATCACGATCGACCTGGAGACGCGCGGTGCCGAGCATCGTGAGCAGTTGCTCGACCACCTGCGCCAGCGCGGGTACCGCATCACCGAGGTGCAATAGCCGCCAGGTAGCGTTCCGGCCGTGTCCGACATCATCGAGGCTCGCGGCCTCGTCAAGAAGTACGGCGATGTCGTCGCCCTCGACGGCCTGGATCTCAGCGTGCCGGAGGGCACCGTCTACGGCCTCCTCGGGCCCAACGGAGCCGGCAAGACGACGACGGTGCGCATCCTCACCACGCTGCTCAAGCCGGACTCGGGCACGGCCACCGTCGATGGCATGAACGTCGTGCGCAAGCCCAATGCCGTGCGGCGGATCATCGGCCTCACGGGGCAGTACGCGGCCGTCGACGAGTACCTCACCGGCCGCGAGAACCTCCGGATGTTCGGCGACCTCTACCACCTTCCCTCGAAGTACGTGAAGGAGCGCAGCCAGGAACTCCTCGAGCGCTTCGATCTCGTGGATGCGGCAGACCGGTCACTGCGCACCTACTCCGGAGGAATGCGCCGACGTCTCGACCTCGCAGCCAGCCTCATCGCCAAGCCGCGGGTGCTCTTCCTCGACGAGCCGACCACCGGACTCGATCCACGCTCGCGACTCGGCCTCTGGGAGGTGATCACCGACCTCGTCGCCGATGGCACCACTGTGCTCCTGACAACCCAGTACCTCGAGGAGGCAGATCAGCTCGCCGAGCAGATCGTCGTGATCGACCACGGCAGGGTGATCGCGCAGGGCACCTCCGATTTCCTCAAGGACCAGGTCGGCGGGGACCGACTCGAGGTCGTCGTCACCGATCCGGGGCAGCTCGAGGTCGCCGCGCACGCCGTGCGTCCTGTCGCGACGGGTGAGGTCACGATCGACAGCGCGGACGCTCGCGTGATCGCACCGGTCGTCGGCGGATCCCTCACCCTCGTAGACGCGGTCCGAGCCCTCGATTCCGCAGGTGTCGGCATTGCCGACGTAGCACTGCGCCGCCCCACGCTCGACGATGTCTTCCTGTCTCTCACCGGCCACGCCGCGGAAGAGGAGCAGTCATGAGCACCGCCGTCCCCACGCGCGGTCGCCCGCTGCTCGGCTGGAGTCTCCACGATGGCCTGGTCGTCGCCCGCCGCAATCTCATCCAGACCATCCGGGTGCCGGAACTGCTCTTCTTCTCGATCGTGCAGCCGGTCATCTTCGTCCTGCTCTTCGCCTTCGTCTTCGGCGGTGCGATTCCCATCCCCGGTTCGGATCCGACGACGGAGCCCGATGCGAACGTCTATCGGCAGTACCTCATGCCGGGGATCTTCGGGCAGACGGTCGCCTTCGCCTCCGCGGCTGCCACCGTCGGCCTCGCCGAGGACATGAAGCGTGGCATCATCGACAGGTTCCGTTCGTTGCCGATGGCATCAGGTGGGGTACTCATCGGACGCACCTTCGCCGACGCGACGCGACAGATCCTGGTGCTCTTCGTGCTCAGCATCACCGGGCTCCTCATCGGGTGGCGCATCAATGATGGTGTCCTCAATGCCATCTACGCCTACGCGCTGCTGCTGCTCTTCGCCTACACGGTGTCGTGGATCGGATCGTGGATCGGCCTCTACATGCCCAATCCGGAGACGGCCAACACTGCCGGACTCGTCTGGCTCTTCCCGCTGACATTCCTCTCGAATGCCTTCGTCCCGATCACCTCGATGCCGACGTGGCTGCAGCCGATCGCCCAGTGGAATCCCATCTCGTCCCTCGTACTCGCCACTCGCGAGCTCTTCGGCAACCCCACGGGGATCATCGGCGACGCATGGCCGCAGCAGAATCCCATCGCCTACACGTTGATCTCCTGCGCGGTGCTCATCGCGATCTTCGCGCCCCTGGCGGTACGTCGCTACCGGACGTCGACGAGTCGCTAGGCCGTGTACGGCTGAGCACCGATGATCTCGACCGACACCGTCTTGCCGTTGACCAAGGCATACGACACGGTGTCGCCGATCCGCGCTCCCAGGACAGCCTGTCCCAGGGGCGAGGTGGGCGAGTAGACCTCGACGGAGGCATGCGCGGCCTCCTCGCGCGATCCGAGGAGGAAGCTCTCCTCGTCGCCGAAATCGACGAAGCGCACAGTGACGACCTTTCCCGGCGCGACCTCGTCGTGATCCGCCTCGGGGGCCCCGACTCGTGAGTTCTCGAGCAACTGCTTCAGCTGCCGGATGCGGGCTTCGTTCTTGCCCTGCTCCTCCTTGGCCGCGTGGTAGCCGCCGTTCTCCTTCAGGTCGCCCTCTTCGCGTGCGGCCTCGATGCGCTTCGTGATCTCGCTGCGCCTCGGGCCGGAGCGCTCTCCCAACTCCTGTTCGAGCCGGTCGTAGGCCTCCTGAGTGAGCCAGGTGATGTCGGTGCTCATCGCAACAGGGTACGGCGTACCCCTATGCCGGAGTCCATCGCTTATGTGGACTCCGCCTCTATGCCGGAGTCCATGGCTGCTCGGGGGGCACCACCCCCGGCGGGAACTGCGGCGGCACGACGCGCTGCGGGGGTGCGCCCGCCTCGCAGGCGAGGACCTCGACGATGTAGGCCGGGGCGAGTGTCCGCAGGGAGTAGGTGAGCTGGGCGTAGGAGGTGCCTCGGGGAATGGGAACGATGGCGTAGCCCACATCCGCGCGCGACTCATCCTGGGCCCGGATGACGCAGTAGACATCCCACTCGGGCGCGCGGCGGACATCGAAGGTGACATCGACGCGGTCGGCCGATACGTCGTCCCACGCGAGCACCTCGTAGGTGACCTGTGGAGACAGGAGATTGAAGGTCACGAAGGCCAGGGCCGCGACAAAGGCCGCTGCGGCGATCACACCACCCACGATGGCAAGCCATGGGCGACGACCGATGCCATAGCGAGCCTGGAGATCCGGAGGCAGGCTGCGCCCGTCGATTGCGCTGCTCATGCCACCTCCCGTCGCGACGCACGCGGTTCCTTGCGAGACTAGCGGGGTGTCCCCGTCCCTGCGCCTGATGGCTGTCCATGCCCACCCGGACGACGAGTCCAGCAAGGGCGCCGCGACGCTCGCTCACTATGTCAAGGAGGGCGTGGAGGTGTTCGTGGTCACCTGCACCGGGGGCGAACGGGGCGATGTGCTCAACCCTGCTGCGCAGGCGGAGGTGGACGCACTCGGCATCGAGACGGTACGCCGACAGGAGATGGCGGAGGCCGTCCGCATCCTCGGCGTGGGCCACGCCTGGCTGGGATTCGAGGATTCCGGCTTCCCCGAGGGCGACCCGAAGCCGCCCCTCCCGCCCGGCTGCTTCGCCGACCTCCCCCTCGAGGTGGTGTCCGCTCCCCTCGTGCGCTTGGTGCGAGAGTTCCGCCCCCACGTGATGACGACGTACGACGAGAACGGCGGGTATCCCCATCCCGATCACATCCGCTGCCACGAGGTGTCGATGGAGGCCTTCACCAAGGCCGGGGACGCCGCCGCATATCCCGACGACGGGGCGCCCTGGCAGCCGCTCAAGCTCTACTACCAGATGACCTTCACCCGTGACCGCGTCATGACCTTCCACGACGCACTCATCGAGGCAGGCATGGAGTCGCCCTACGCCGAATGGTTGGAGGACTGGGATGAAGGCGAAGAGGACCGCGTGACGACGCGCGTGCCCGTCGACGACTACTTCGCCGTACGCGACGACGCCCTGCGCGCGCATCGCACGCAGGTGGATCCCGAGGGCATGTGGTTCGCCGTCCCGCTCGAGATGCAGCGGGCCCTGTGGCCAACGGAGGACTACCACCTCGCGATCTCGCACGTGCCGACGACGTTGCCGGAGTCGGATCTCTTCGCCGGGATCCGGGAGGGATGATGGTTGCTGTGACGCACCTGCTCAGTGCGCTCTTCCTCGAGGAGAGCCCGCTGCCGAGTCCGCTCCCGACGGAGCCTCCCATCGACCCATCACGAGTCACCCCCGGCGTCCTCGCGCTGATCTCGGTGCTCTTCCTCGTCATCGCCATCGTCCTTCTCTACCGATCGATGCGCAAGCAGATATCCAAGGTCGATCCCAATTTGCCCGAGGGCCCCGGTGACGCTGAGCGTGCGATGGATGCGCAACTCACGGAAGAGGCCGAGGAGCGCGGGTCCGACGAGCAGCGCTGACATGCGCATCAGCGCGCGCGTTGTCGCTCTCACGAGTCTTGCCGTGGCGCTCTCCGTCGTCTGCATAGTCGCGGGCCTCTGGCAGGGATCGCGCACGCGCGACATCCTGGAAGCCGAGCGCGCCGCACTGTCGGATCCGATCGACGTGCTCGATGCGGCCAGCGTGGATGACTTCCCCGCCTCGTCGGTGGGTCGGCCCGTGACGGCGACAGGCGCGTACTCCGCTGCGGATCAGCTTCTGGTCGCGCAGCGAGAACTCGATGGTCGTCCCGGCGACTGGGTTCTGGCACCCTTCGTCGTCGAGGGGACGACCGTCGCGGTCCTCCGGGGCTGGGTCGATTCGCCATCGAGTCCGGCGCTCGCCGTGCCGGCGGGATCGGTCACCCTCAGCGGCGCCCTGCAGCCCTTCGAGGAGTTCTACGCCGAGCAGGCGAGGCGTCCCGACGGGAGGCTGATCGCGGTCTCGCGCGAGGAGATCGAGCGCGCGTGGGGCACGCCGGTGCTCGCGCTGGTCCTCGTCCTCCGGAGTCAGGAGCCGGCATCCGATCCGGCGCCCCTGCCCGTGCCGCTGACGGTGCAGACCGCGGACGTGCCCTTCCCGCTGCAGAACGCGGCCTACACCCTGCAGTGGTTCGTCTTCGCAGGATTCGTCTGGGTGATGTGGTGGCTCTGGGTCGTGCGTCGTCCGGATAGCCTGGACACATGAAGGGACTGCATGGCGCACTCGTGCGCTTTCGCGTAATGGCATGGGTGACGGGCGTGCTGCTGGCCGTCATGGCCGTGGTCTTCCTGCCCCTGAAGTATGTCTTCGGCCTCACGGAGGAAGGCATTCTCGCGACCCTCTATGCGTGGGGCTGGCAGGCCCATGGCTGGCTGTACATCCTCTACGTCGCCACCGGTCTCGACATCTCCTTCAGGATGCGATTCAGCGTCGTCCGCACAGTGGCCGTGCTGCTGGCAGGCACGATCCCCTTCGCTTCCTTCTTCGCCGATCACTACGTCGCCCGCAGCGTCGACGCGCGGATCGCCGCGCAGTCCTGAGCGCACAGCGGCGCGCATTGCGCGTCAGGCGTGGGGGGCGTCCTCGATGCGGGCCGCGGGATTGCGGTCAGGTCGGGTGGCCAGGTAGGAGCCGAGCAGCACGAGCGGGAAGCCGAGCAGGAGGCCCCAGGTGATCGGCTCGCTCAGGATGAGGACACCGAGGAGCACGGCGACGGCGGGATTGAGGAAGGTGATGACCGTCATTCGCGAGGGGCCCACCTCGGCGACGAGCGCGAAGAAGATGAGGAACGCGATCGCGGTAGCGAGGATGCCGAGCACGGCGATAGACCACCACGCGCTTGCCGGCACGGGCTCCGTGGGGCGCTGTACCCACGCGATGGGTGCGTAGACGACGGCGTTGGCGGCAAGCGCGAGGCTGATCACGGCCAGCGGCGGCGCCTCGGCGAGTTTGGTCGAGATGACGATCGGTCCGAGGGCGTAGCCCACGACCGTGATGGCCGCGGCGCCTACCGCCCACCACTGATCCCCGGGGATGTCGAGGCCGACGAGGACGGCGACGCCGCTGATCCCGACGGCGAGGCCCAGCAGGCGGATCCCGCCGAGTCGTGCGTCGAGGCCAAGCGCGCGCGCCAGTACCGCGGCGACGATGGGCACGGCGGCGATGAGCAGTGCGGTGGTGGAGCTCGCGAGCACCGTCTCGGCGTAGCCGAGCATGAGAAAGGGTCCCGTGATCTCCACCAGGGCGAAGACGCCGACCCACGGAAGATAGGGACGGATCCCGCGGAATTGCCCGCGCGCGATGGCGATCGGCAGCAGGAGGAGTGCGCCGAGTGCGACGCGAAGGGCGACCATCACCGACGGCTCGACGTACTCCACCGCGATGCGGATGAAGAGGTAGGGCGTGCCCCAGATGACCGACAGCGCGATGAAGAGGGTCAGTCCCCGACGTGACATCGAATCTCAGAAGGCCGGTGTGGGCGGGGTGAACGTGCCGATGATGGCGCCGACCAGCCACAGGATCGCCAGTGCAATGCCGACGTATCCGGTCGCGAGTCCGGCAATGGCGTAGCCCCGTCCGGGTGCCCCTGTCTTGCGGATCTGCGTGAGTCCGACGTGGCCGAAGACGACGGCCAGGATCGGCATGACGGGGAAGAAGAGCAGGCACAGACCGATCGTGATGCCGACGATCCCGAGGATCATCGATGCGAGCGCGAGGCCATTGGCCTTGGGCCGTGGCGCGTAGGGGGGATAGCCGGAATAGGGGGGATAGGGAGGATTCGGCGGAGCGCTCACGGGGCAAGCCTAGGTGGCGGATGCTGAGGGTCCGGCAGACGCCACTCGACCTCGCGGGCGAAGGGCTGCAGGCCGCGGCCGGTGTATGTGCTGAGTGCTGCGGGACCATCGAGGGTGCAGGTGTGCACCCACACGCGTCGCGTGCCCGGCAACTGCCAGGCCTCGCGGATGACCTGCGCAAGCCACCACCGACCGAGGCCTCGGCCGATTGCCTCGGGGAGCAGTCCGAAGTAGGCGATCTCGACCTGCCCATCCGTCTGCTGTTCGAGCTCGGCATACCCAGCGAGCTCGCCGTGCTGCTCGCAGACGAGCAGGTGATGCTCCGCCCTGTCCGTCCACGCGCGCCACTCGTCCGCCGACCAGTCGAGGCGATCGACCCAGTGCCAGGGACCGCCCACGCGGGCGTAGAAGTCACGCGACACCGTGGCCTTGTCGGCGTCCACGCGCTTCCACGATGCGGAATCCGGGATGGATTCCACCGGGATCACCTGCTCGAGTGACGTCATCTCCAGCGACGTCACCGTCACGGCAAGGGCACCCTCGGTGGGGCCGGGCAGGAGGCGCACGGGGTCATCGTCCCACGCGCCCGGGAGAACGTGGTCGGCTCAGGGGGTGATGATGATCTTGCCGATGACATCCCCCTCGGCAAGTTGTGCGAAGCCCTGGCGGGCGTCTGCCAGCGAGTACGTCGCGGCGATGGTCGGGCGCACACCGGAGGAGTCCACGAGTGCGGTGAGTGCCGCGAGCTCGTCGAGCGTCCCCATCGTGGAACCGAGCACCTCGAGCTGAAGGAAGAAGACCCGGTTCAGGTCCGCGGGGGGATTGGGGCCGCTGGTGGCCCCGCAGACGACGAGTCGGCCGCCGGGTCGCAGCGACTTCAGCGAGTGCGACCACGTCGCCTCGCCGACGCTCTCCATCACGGCGTCGACGCGCTCGGGAAGTCGCGCACCGGGCTCGAAGGCAGCCTCGGCTCCGAGCTCGACGGCCGCGGCGCGCTTGGCCTCATCCCGACTCGTCGCCCATACCCGTGCGCCGAGGAGCGTGGCCAGTTGGATGGCCGCCGTGGAGACTCCGCCGCCGACACCCTGCACGAGCACCGTCTGACCTGGCTGGATCTGCGCTTTGGTCGTGAGCATGCGGTAGGCAGTCAGCCACGCGGTCGGCAGGCACGCGGCGTCGGCGAAGTCGATGCCGACGGGCTTGGTGAGGACATTGCGCTCGGGCACGCACACGTACTCCGCGAGCGTGCCGGGGTAGACCTCGGAGAGCAGCGAGCGCCGCGGATCCAGGGTCTCGTCGCCACCGCCGGCGGCGGGATCCCCGATGACGCCGTGCACGATGACCTCGCTGCCGTCGTCGAGGACGCCGGCCGCGTCGCACCCCAGGATCATGGGCAGGCGCTCGGCCGGCATGCCCACGCCCTTGAGGCTCCATAGGTCGTGATGGTTGAGGCTGGCGGCGCGGACCGCGACGCGGACCCAGCCGTCAGCGGGGACGGGGTCGGGGACTTCGCCGATCGTCAGGCCCGCCAGCGGGTCGTTGGGGTCGATCGATGTCGCTGCTGCCGCGAGCATGGTCTCTCCTGTCGTTGCGATGATGTTGTCGAGGGGTGATGCCGGCTAGGCGGTGAGCTCGCGGAGCCCGGCGATGAGGCGATCGACGTCGTCGGCACTCGAGTACGGCGCCAGTCCGACGCGGACTCCGCCCTGATCGCCGAGCCCGAGCCAGCGGGAGACCTCGAGCGCATAGAAGTTGCCGGCGGGTGCATTGACACCGCGCTCGGAGAGGAACTCCGAGATGGCCTCGGGAGTGTGGCCATCGATGGTGAAGGTCTCGGTCGGGGTCCGATGCTTGGCGTTGCTGTAGAGCCGGATACCTGGGACGGACTCCAGTCCCTCGCGCATGTGCGAGTGCAGATCGTCCTCGTACTCCTCGAGCGCGCCCATCGACCGCAGCACACGCTGGCGCCGATCGCCGTCGCCGGGCACCAGATCGGCCAGCACGTCCACCGCCGCCGTGACCCCCGCGAGGAGCTCGTAGGGCAGAGTCCCCAGCTCGAAGCGCTCGGGCACGACGTTCGTCGCGGGCAGCAGCTTGTCCGGATGGAGTGTCTCGAGCAGTTCCGGTGACGCGGCCAGGACGCCCAGGTGCGGCCCGAGGAATTTGTACGGCGAGCAGGCGTAGAAATCGCAGCCGATGGCGGCGACATCGACGGCGGCGTGCGCGGTGAGATGGACGCCGTCGACGTAGAAGAGAGCCCCGTGCTCATGCACCCCGGCGGCCACCGCGGCGAGATCAGGCCTCGTGCCGATCAGGTTGGACGCGCCCGTGAGAGCGACCAATCGCGTCTGCGGTCCGACATGGCGCAGCACGTCATCGGGCGTCATCTCGCCCGTCGTCGGGTCGAACTCCGCCCAGCGCACCGTCGCTCCTGCGCGCTCGGCGTGGATCACCCAGGGACGCACGTCGGCATCGTGATCCAGGCGACTGACCACGATCTCATCGCCCGGCCCCCAGTCCTGCGCAAGCGTGCGCGCGATGTCCATGGTGATCTGGGTCATGCTGCGCCCGAAGACGATGCCGCGCGGATCGGCACCCAGGAGGTCGGCCATGGCCTGGCGGGCACCCGTGACGATGTCGTCGGCTCGACGTTCCGCCGCCGTGCCGCGGCCTCGATTGGATACCGCCGCGCGCAGCGTGGCATCCATGGAATCCGCCACATCATCGGGTACCTGGGTTCCCCCGGGCCCATCGAAGTGCGCGGCGCCCTCGCGCAGAGCGGGCACGCGGGCACGGAGGGGGTCGACGTCGTAACTCATATGCACACATTAGGGGCAGGCCATGTGGCCGAGGTCCACAATGTGCGGGTGAGGGCCTCCCCGCGGTCGACGCGACCACGCAGGACGGTGAAGCCGACCGTGCCTGTGGTGACCGCGATCCTGGTGGGGCTCGCCGCCCTGTCCGTGACATCGCCGGTCGCCCTGGTCACTGCGGCGTGGGTGGGTGGGGGTGCGGTCTCCGTCGGCGTGCGTGACGTGGCCTGGGCCTATGCCGTCGCCGGTGTGCTCATCGTCGCTGCTGCCGCGCTCGTCGTCGCCCTCTGGGCGACCATCCCCGGCATCCTGCGTGCTCGCCGGCGTCCCGTCATCGTCGCGCTCGTCGTCATCGTCGTGCTCCTGGGGATCGCGTCCACGAGGTCGTGGCCTGTCGTCGTCGCCTCGTGGCTGCCGCGCCAGGTCACGCTTATCGTCCTGGCCCTTGCGGTCCTCGCGCTCATCGTGCTCCTCATCCGACGCCCCGCGGCCCGGGGTGCCGCCGTAGGCGTCGCACCCGCGGTGGCCGGCGTCGTCGGCGCCTACGTCCTCGTCGCCGCTGTCGTCGCGCTGCCCGCGCAGGGGATCCCGCAATTCCCGCGACCACCGTGGGTTCCGCAACTGCAGACCCCCGCGGATGCGGTCATGCGCGCTGCCACGATCGCGGCCGCAGCCGCGCCACGGACTCCCGGGATGGCAGCCGGCGAGTGGGCGAACATCCACAACGACTCCTGGATGACGGACGCCTACTCGGTCGTCGGACTCCTTGATGTCGAGACCGCACAGGTCAGGTCCTTCTTCGCCGGCGGTGATTGCGCGTCGCTGCTGTGGAATCGCCGCGGCGAGATCGTGGCGGTGTGCGTGAGTCCCACGCAGGTGCGGGGCTACGTCCTCGACCCACTCACGCTCAGCCCCCTGCGTGAGCGTGCCATCGCGTCCAAGGCGCTCGCGGCGGATGCGTTGACCAACTTCTCCGGTGGCGGCTACGCCGTGCTCGACTCGCAGGACCGCCTGGTGACACCTCTGCCGGGCGGAGTGATCGCGCGCTTCGACGGCGTGGATCTGACACCGATCGATAGCTTCGCCGTGGGGGCAACGCTGCTCCCCGGCGAGGGGATCACGTCCGTCCTCCCCGGCTGGAGCGGCGGGCTGTGGTTCGTGGGCCGCGAGGGCACGATCGGCTTCCTGGATCCGGCGAGTGGCATGTCTCGGACGGTGCTCTCCGGGCCAGGGGAGATCCCCGTGGATATCGAGAACTCGTTCGCGGTGACCGAACAGGGCGCATATGTCGTCACGGGAGAGGAGCTCCTCCTGGTCACCGAGGCGGATGGCGTGCCTGCGATCGCGTGGCGCGTCGGCTACGACCGCGGCGAGCGGCTCAAGCCAGGCCAGACCAGCCGAGCCTCGGGGACGACGCCCACGGTCTTCGGTGACGACGGGCGCTACGTCGCGATCACCGACAATGCCGATCCGCGCATGCACGTCGTGGTCGTCGATGTCAGCGGTGCCTCCCCCGTCGAGCACTGCCGGGTGCCGGTCTTCGGAGACGGAGCCAGCGCGACGGAGAACTCCCTCATCGCCCTCGGCCGCTCACTCATCGTGGAGAGCAACTACGGCTACAGCGTCACCGCGGTTGCCGGCGGCCATACGACGACCCCCGGCCTCGCGCGGATCGATGTCGATGATGCCGGCTGCTCGCTGGGCTGGGAGACAGACGAAGTGACGATCCCGTCCCTCGTCTCCAAGGGGGTGGCCGCGGACGGCGTCGTCCTCACCTACTCGAAGGAGGCGAGCGCCCTCGGCACTGACGCCTGGTGGTTCACCGCCGTCGACGCGGCATCCGGTGAGGTGAGGTGGCGCCGACTCGCCGGTGTCGGACCACTGCTGAACAACCACTATGCGGCGGGCTACCTGGGTCCGGACGGGTCGGTGTACGTCGGCACGATCAGCGGCGTCGTCGCGATGGTGTCAGGGAGCTGACCGCTCCCAGACCGCGCCGTCGGGAGTGTCTCGGACCTCGATGCCGAGGGCGATGAGGCCGTCGCGCACCGCGTCGCTCGCGGCGAAGTCCTTGGCGGCGCGTGCACGCTGGCGCGCGTCCAGAGCGATGTCGATGAACGGGCCGATCACCTGATCCTCGTCCCTCAGGCCGGTCTGTGCGGCAGTGGCGAGATCGACGAGCATCGTCCGGAGCGTGGCGCGGGCGACGTCGATGTCATCGCTCTGCCGAGTGTCCCTACTCCAGTCGTGGATGTCCTGCTCCAAGCCGAGAGCCTCCTCCAGTGCCGCATCGGCATCACCGGATGCGATCGCTGCGTCGAAGGCCTCACGTCGCCGCTCTGCGGACTGGCGCAAGCCGACCGGCGCTTCGGGCCGGTCCGGTGCGTCGTCCGGAGTGCGCATCGCGGTCGCAGCAGTGGCGCGGCCGAGTCCCGTGGCATCTCCCAGGAGCGCAGCGCGCATGTCATCGACACTGATGCGTCCGCCCGCGGCGACGGAATGCTCGACGTCGCGATGCCGCAGCGTGAGCGTGCCATTGCCCCGGACCTCGGCGACACCGGACTCGATGTCGATGACGACGGCCGTGTGCTCATCGACGCCCAGCACGCCGGTGTCCTCGTCGAGCATCGCCTCGAGCTCGAGTAGCTTCGCCTCGCCCATGTAGCAGAAGCGCGTGTCGTGCCGACCGCCTTCGCGGTTGTCGTAATGCGGGATGACCGCAGCGTTCAGTCCCGTCAGTGCGCCCAGCAGGTCGAGGCCGGGCAACCAGCGAGGCTCGTCACCCACCTTGTAGATCTCGTAGACGGGCAGGGACCTGGACCCGAGGGTGACCGCCGCGGCGCTACCCATGACGAGGGTGCCCCCGCGCCGAACGATGTCGGCCAGCGCCGAAGGCATCGGCGTGTCCATCCACTGGCGCAACGCGTAGGACGGACTCCCAGGGCCGGCGAAGGCCCAGGCCGAGCGGCCGATGCGCGCCAGGGCACGTTCGCGCACGGCCGCGGGCTCGGCGCGACGCCGCCACGAGGCGACACCCAGGTCCGTCCCGACCGAGTCACGGAAGTATTCGGCGATCTTGTCGGTGAGGTCATCGGCGTTGGCCTGGAAGCCGAAGGGGGTGTCGAGCATGGACAACTCGCCAGCGGGTACGCCGGACAGGAGTTCCCGGTGCACCTTAACCATGGTGGGTGATGTCTCACCGGATCCGATGATGACAAGACGAGCGGGCACCCGCCTAGTCTCCTAGACGGGTGCCCGCTCGCACGTCGGGGTGTCAGGCCGGCTGTGCAGGCCCCTCGCCGTAGCGGTTGGGCCCGGGGGTGCTGGCCATGACCCAGAAGATGATCAGGATGATCGCGCCGATGCCGAAGCAGCAGCTCAGGAACCACAGCAGCAGCCACCAGCCGGACCTATTGGTGTCATGCAAGCGGCGTACGGCGACGGCGATCGTGGGGATGAGGACCGCGAGCGACCAGACCGCTGACAGGATGAGGCCGAGAGCGGCCAGCCCCGTCACCGGCGGGAGCACCATCACGGCGTTCCCCGCCTGGCTGTTCATTGCGTTGATGAAGTCGAGGTACCACGGCATGGCCGGAATGAACACGATCACGCTGATGATCGCGGTGAAGAGGTACCACCACCAGAACTCCGAGCGCGAAGCGCGCCCCTGGAAGGTGGCGTAGTTGCTGAAGACGTGCTTGACGGACTGATTGAAGGTCATCGTGGGGGCTTCCTTTCCCGAGGGCTCACGCCTGACCATATGCGTCCCCGCGCCACAGGTGTGGGATCTTCGGCGGGTGGGTTAGGTTCGCCGGGTGCACGTGGCCGGAGCGGTGGGGATTCTCGATGAGCGCATGGCCCAGGCGGCCGAGGCGCACGAGATCCCGGCCAGTGCCTACGGCCTCATCCTCGGTGGGGAACTCGTGCACATCGGCTCCACTGGGGAGCTGACTCAGGCCGGTGCCGCGACAGCGCGGTTCCGCATCGCGTCGATGACCAAGAGCTTCACGGCAGCGACAGTCCTCTGCCTGCGCGATGAGGGTCTGCTCGCGCTCGACGCTCCGCTCGCAGAGTTCCTCCCGTGGGCTGCAACTATCGGATTGCCAGCGACAGCACCCGCCCTGCGCATCGGGCACCTGCTGACGATGACGGGCGGATTCCCCACCGATGACCCGTGGGGTGATCGGCAGGAGTCGCTCCCCATCGCGGATTTCGATGCCCTCGTCGCCGGTGGCCTGACCTTCTGCCGGCCCCCCGGACTGGAGTTCGAGTACGCCAACATCGGCTACGCCCTGCTCGGACGCGTCATCACCCAGGTCACGGGTACGCCGTACACCGAAGTCGTGCGCGAGCGACTGCTCGAACCGCTCGGCATGGCCGCGTCGACGTTCGACGTGGAGCGCGCCCGTGATCGGCTAGTGGGGAGGCATCCGACCGAAAGCGGGCTTGTCGAGCAGATGGAGTGTCCTCCCGGGGCCTTCACCCCGATGGGTGGCCTGTGGAGCACGGTCGACGACGTTGCGACGTGGATCGGCTTCCTCGAGGGCGCGTGGGCCGATGCTCCCGACGTGGGACCGCTGTCGCGCTGGTCGCGTCGGGAGATGCAGCGCCCGCACATCACCGTCGGCCGCGAGCCGGACGGATCCATCGATTCCTACGGTCTGGGACTGCGCATCTCGAATCACCCTGACCTCGGACGGTTCCTCCACCACAGCGGTGGCTATCCCGGCTACGGATCCCACATGCGCTGGCACCCCGACACTCGATGGGGAATCGTCGCGCTCGCAAACCGCACCTACGCCCCGATGCGCGTGGCCTGCGCCGAGGCACTCTCCGCCATCGTGGCCGACGAGGCCGGCGAAGCGGCGCGCGTGCGAGGCGTCGATCGGCTGTGGCCGCAGACCGAGCACGCGATGGCGCTGGCCGAGGCCCTGCTCGAGGAGTGGGACGACGCGGCCCTCGACGCCGTGGCTGCCGTCAATCTCGACCTTGATCAAGCGCGTGACGAACGTCGCCGTGCCTGGCAGGCGCTGGCGGTGCGCGATGTCCGCCGGGACCCGGCGAGCGTGACCTCCCGCAGTCCGGCCCACGCCCGCTGGACGGTGATCACGGACAGCGGCCTAGTGGAGTTCGATGTCCTGCTCACGGGGGAGCGCGAGCCGCGCCTTCAGGCCCTGACGGCGCGGCTGGTCCCCGATATGGCGGACTGACACTCTGGCCGTGTCCCACGCCGGGGGGACAGTCGCGGGTAGGGTTTGCCCGTGGCGAGCCAGACGATGTCACCTCGGGTGCGACGCACCGATCGCGCACTCTGCGCTGCATCCGTCCTGGTCGCCGCTGAGGAGGGCTGGGGCGACTTCACCTTCGCCGAGGTGGCACGCCACGCGGGCACATCGCGACGCCCGCTCCAGGATCGCTTCGCTGGACGGTCCGAACTTGCCGCGGCCACCTGGCGCGAGTCTGCCGAGCCGGCTCTGCGAGGCCTCATCGTCGAATTCCTCGCTTCTGCCGGTTTGCTGCACTCGGGATCGGACCGGGAGCGCTTCATCGCCGTGCTCGATGAGTTGGCTCATCCATCGCTGGAGCTCCAGGCCGCTGTCGAATTCCTCATCGTAGGTCAATTCGACGTCGACGTGAAGCGTGCGGTGCTCGGCACTCTGGGAGCCGAGGTTTCGAGCTGGTGCGGTCCCCGCGCCGGGGAACTAACGAGGGAAGAAGCTGCTCATCGTGCCTTCATGGTGAGTGTTGCACTTGGCCTGGTCCTCGTCGCTCGTCGTCCCGGCGTCGAGCGCATCGATGTCGACCATGTTGCTGACGTCCTCCTGCGCGCGCTGGCGTCGCCTGCTCCAGCGAGCCGCCTGCCCGAGATGGACTCACCACATTTCCACGATCCCGTGCCCTTCAACACCGGCGATGACGTGCGTGATCGCCTGCTGCAGGCGACTGTCGACATCGTGGGTGAGCGCGGGTACGACGCAGCCACGGTCGACGCCATCGCCCAGCGAGCAGGGTCGTCGGAGGGTGCTCTCTTCGCCCGGTACCCCACGAAGGTCGCTTTGTATCTCGACGCTTCCCAGCGGCAGGCGGCGTATGGCCTGCGCTCCAACGAGGCCTGCATCGAAGCCGTCGCGCGAACTCATGGTCGTGGAATGGCCGAAGCGGCCATGATCCGCGAATTCATGCGGCCCGGACGCGAGCACCTGCGGATCTTCGCGCTCGAGCAGATGCGCACGGGCTGGCACAACCCGATCCTGCGCGAGGCGATCCACCGTGAATACACGGCATTCGTGGCCGAGGCGCATGCCACCAGACCGGACTTCAACCTTGCTGAAGCGCACGTCGGCTTCGCGATCGGGGGAGGCACCCTGCTGCTGTGCGTGCTCTACCCGGATGCTTGGCTGCTGCCCTACGACGTCGTTACGGTGGCCTGGGAGGGCTGACCCGCGGAGGGAGTTCGATGGCCTGGGTACTGCTCGTGCTCGCCATCGGCGCCGAGGTCGTCGGCACCCTGTCACTCAAGGCAAGCGACGGCTTCTCGCGCCTGTGGCCGTCTGTGGCAGTCGTGTTGGGTTACGGCCTCGCCTTCACCCTGCTCGCGTTCGCACTGAAGACCCTCGACGTGGGTCCGGCGTACGCCCTGTGGGCCGGCCTCGGGACGGTGGGCGCAGCCATCGGCGGATGGCTGGTGTTCAGCGAACGGCTGAGCATGCTCACCGTCGCGGGGATAGTCATCGTGGTCGTGGGCGTGGTGGCGATCACCCTTGGCGAAACACGGACCTAGCCCTTGGGGCAGAAGAACTCGACAGCGATGCCGTCGGGATCGTGTGTGGTCACGGCCCAGCCATAGGGCGCGGTCTCGACAGGTCCGTGGTCTACATCGAGATCGTCTAGGTGCGCCGCCCACGCACGCACCTCGTCCTCATCGAAGCACGCGAGGCCGATGTGATCCAGCCCGATGCGCGTCTCGTCGAAGGCATCAGCTGGAGGTGATGCATTGTGAGAGGTGACGCCGATGACAAGTCCCTCGGGCCAAGCCAGCCGGATGCGCTCCCACCCATCGCCCGACCGCCTGGCGGCGTCGGCCGGTCCTAGCACCCGTTGGTACCACTCGGCGGAACGGTCGACGTCCTGCACGGTCAACGTGACATGGTGCACGCGTGCCGGTCGGCTGGCCACGATCATGCTCCGTTGGCCACGCTGGCCCGGAAGGGGCTCGCGGGGTAGGTGCCTAGCACGCGTAGGTACGCCGTGTAGAACGCCAGCTCCTCGAGGGCCAGGGCCAGTGGCCGCTCCTCGGGATGTCCCTCTACGTCAGCGTAGAACTGGGTCGCCGAGAAGCTGCCACCGAGCTGGTAGCTCTCCAGTTTCGTCATGTTGACGCCGTTAGTCGCGAAGCCACCCATCGCCTTGTAGAGAGCCGCCGGCACATTGCGCACCCGGAAGACGAATGTCGTGATGACCGGAGCGCCATCCACGGGAGGTGTGGCCGCTTCCCGAGCCAGGATGAGGAAGCGCGTGGTGTTGTGGTGCTCATCCTCGACATCGTGCGCGAGCACATCTAGGCGGTAGAGCTCCGCTGCAAGCACCGGTGCGAGCGCAGCGACGGTCGGGTCGTCGGTCTCGGCCACCTCCCGAGCGGCTCCCGCGGTGTCGTCGGCGACGACGGAACGCCACCCGCGATCGCGGATGAACTGGCGGCACTGGCCGAGGGCGTGGGAGTGGCTGCGGACCGTGGAGATGTCTGACTCGCGGGCTCCCGGGACGGCGAGGAGGGCGAAGTGGATCGGCATGAAGTGCTCGCCGATGATGTGCAGCCCGGACTCCGGCAGTAGATGGTGGATGTCCGCTACTCGGCCGGCGATGGAGTTCTCCACCGGGATCATCGCCAGGTCCGCGTCGCCGGCGTCGACGGTGGCGAAGACATCCTCGAAGGTCGAGCAGGGCACGGAATCCGAACCGGGGTAGACCTCACGGCAGGCCGCGTCGGAGTTCGAGCCCGGCTCTCCCTGATAGGCGATGCGTGTGGCCGGAGACATGCCGCGAAGCCTACTGACCGCCGCTCTTGCCCGAGCGCGTCGCGTACTGGAAGGCCGCCAGGGCGAGCACGAGCGCGCCGGCGCCGACCCCGAAGAGCATGACGCCCTCCGGATCCGTGCCCTCGACCAGCTCACCGAGGAACACCACGGCGATGACCGCGACGACGACGCCGATGAGCTTGCCCTTGAGGTCGTCGAGCGAGTGGATCTGCAGCCAGGGTGGGAGTTGCACGGTGTCGTCGACGAAGAGCTCGTAGAGGCCGTAGCCGATCACCAGCAGGACCGTGGCGAGGAGCAGCGTGTCGACGGCGGTGAGGACAGACACGATGGATGCCTTGACCTCGACATCGAACTGGACGAGCTTGTAGATCGCGGTGCCGATCTCCCACAGCCCGATGCCGATGAGTACGAGGGCGCCGACGAGGGCCCCGAAGGCGGGTAGGACCACGACGTACCGCGAGAGCTCGATGACCCGGCGCACCTCAGCAGGGTATCGGGCCTGTCACACTCGGGCTATGGCGAACCGTCTCCAAGATTCCACCTCGCCGTACCTCCAGCAGCACGCCGACAACCCGGTGGACTGGTGGGAATGGGGCGAGGACGCCTTCGATGAGGCGCGTCGGCGCGGCGTGCCGATCTTCGTCTCGATCGGATACTCCGCCTGCCACTGGTGCCATGTCATGGCACATGAGTCCTTCGAGGACGAGGCGATCGCGGCGATGCTCAACGACAACTTCGTGAGCGTCAAGGTCGATCGCGAGGAGCGACCCGACGTCGACTCCGTCTATATGGACGCCACGGTCGCACTCACCGGGCACGGGGGCTGGCCGATGAGCGTCTTCGTCGACCACGAGGGCCGGCCGTTCTACGCCGGCACCTATTTCCCGCCCGAGCCGCGTCACGGCATGCCGTCGTTCCCGCAACTGCTCGCTGCGATCACCGAGTCGTGGGCGGGTCGACGCGACGAGGTCGAGGCCGCGGCCGATCGCATCACGAATGCACTCGCGCAGCGGGAGCGTGCTGTGACCTCCGAGGGCACCCCGCCCACAGCCGCTGACCTCGACGCCGCCGTGGCCGCTCTGGCCCAGTCCTACGACACGGTGCGGGGGGGATTCGGTCGCGCACCGAAGTTCCCGCCATCCATGGTGCTCGAGTTCCTGCTGCGTCACACGGCGCGGACCGGCCAGCCCGTCGGGGGCGGCTCCGCCGACCCGCCGGGTGCCAGCGATGCCCTCGCAATGGTCCAGGGCACCTGCGAGGCCATGGCCCGTGGAGGCATCTACGACCAGCTCGGCGGTGGCTTCGCGCGCTACTCCGTCGATGACGCCTGGGTCGTGCCGCACTTCGAGAAGATGCTTTACGACAACGCCCTGCTCCTGCGCGTCTACCTCCACTGGTGGCGCCTCACCGGCGATCCGTTGGCCGAGCGCATCGTGCGCGAGACCGCCGAGTGGATGCTGCGCGACATGCGCACACCCGAGGGCGGCTTCGCCGCGGCGTGGGATGCCGACAGCGAGGGCGTGGAGGGGAAGTTCTACGCATGGACACCGGAGCAACTCGTCGAGGTGCTTGGCGAAGACGACGGGCTCTGGGCTGCCGCCCTTCTTGAGGTGACTCCCGCCGGCACCTTCGAGCACGGCGCATCGACTCTGCAGTTACTGCGTGACCCCGATGATGCCGAGCGCTGGGCCCGCATCCGCCGGCAACTCTTCGATGCCCGCGCGCTCCGCGTGCCCCCGGGCCGCGACGACAAGGTGGTAGCCGCATGGAACGGCCTCGCCATCGCCGCGCTCGCTGAGGCCGGGGCACTCCTCGACGAGCCGGAGTGGCTCGATGCCGCCCGTGGCGCCGCCGACCTCCTGCTCGCCGTACACCTGGGAGCCGGACAGGAGGGTGACCGGCTCGCGCGGACCTCGCGTGACGGCCGCGCGGGCTCGACCGACGCCGTGCTCGAGGACTACGCCGATGTCGCGGAGGGCTTTCTCGCGCTCTACGCCGTCACGGGCGAGGACGAGTGGCTCGCCTTCGCGGGCATCCTGCTCGATGTCGTGCTCGGCCACTTCACTGATGGCGAGGGTGGCTTCTACGACACCGCCGACGATGCCGAGCAGCTCGTGCTGCGCCCGCGCGATCCCTCCGACAATGCCACGCCCTCAGGCTGGCTCGCTGCCGCGCAGGCGCTCCTCACGTACGCGGCGTACACCGGAGTCATGGAGTACCGCCTCGCCGCCGAACGCGCGCTCGGCATCGCGACGGCGCTCGCCGCTCGGGCACCCCGCGGTGTCGGTTGGGGCCTCGCGGCCGCCGAGGCCATGCTTGACGGGCCGAGGGAGGTCGCGGTCATCGGCAGTGCCGCGGACCCCACCACGCGGGCACTGCATCGCACCGCGCTCATGGGCACCGCCCCCGGCCTCGTCGTCGCCGTGGGTCCCGAGGGGTCTGACGTACCCTTGCTGCGCGATCGCCCGATCATCGGTGGCGCTCCTGAGGCCTACGTGTGCCGGCAGTTCACGTGCGAGGCACCCGTGACCAGCGTCGAGGACCTCGCTCGCAGCGTCGGGGCCCGCTGACGGACGGTCTCGGACTAGCCTGAGGGTGTGGGACTGACCGACGTCATCTACGGCGCATACGAGCGACGGCTGCTGCGGCAGATCCCGCCCGACCGCAGGCCGCGGCACGTCGGTGTCATCCTCGATGGCAACCGCCGCTGGGCGACGAGCCAGGGATCGGCCAGCGATGTCGGCCATCGCGCGGGTGCAGCCAAGATCGTGGAGTTCCTCGGGTGGTGCGAGGAAGCCGATGTCGAAGTTGTCACCCTGTGGCTGCTGTCCACCGATAACCTCGCGCGACCAGAGGCCGAACTGCAGTCCCTCCAGGCCATCATCGAAGAGACGGTCACGGGTCTCGCCGAGGCGGGCCGCTGGCGCATCCATCCGGTCGGGGCACTCGATCTGCTGCCTGATCGTACGGCTCGACTGCTCAAGCAGGCCGCGGAGTCCACGGCCGACATCGAGGGCATTCTCGTCAATGTTGCCGTGGGGTACGGCGGGCGCCGCGAGGTGGTGGACGCCGTGCGCTCGCTGCTCACCGAGTACGCCAAGGAGGGCACGTCCGTCGAGGACATCGCCCAGATGCTCGATGTCGAGCACATTGCCGAGCATCTCTACACGCGCGGCCAGCCCGACCCGGACCTCGTGATCCGCACCTCCGGGGAGCAGCGGCTCTCCGGCTTCCTGCTGTGGCAGAGCGCGCACTCGGAGTTCTACTTCTGCGAGGCCTACTGGCCGGATTTCCGCCATGTCGACTTCCTCCGGGCGATGCGGGCCTACGCCGCCCGCCAGCGGCGCTACGGCACGTAGGAGTCCGGGCACGTAGGAGAGCCGGGCGTACCCGATCCCACGCACCTCAGATTTCACCTCAGCCCCCGGCGTGTTGCGCGGGACGGCGTAGCGGGGGCGTCCTAGTGTCCCGATTACGGGTCGGCACCCGGCCGTCCCGCCGGACACGGTGCGCCGCAATGGCACATGAGGCCACGACGCACGACGAGGAGAACTCGTGGCCGCTGCGCGTACCCGCTCCCGCAAGCCCGCTCCCTGCACCCACCAAAGACGCACCTTCGTCCTGGACACCTCCGTCCTCCTGTCGGATCCCCATGCGCTGCTGCGCTTCGACGAGCACGAGGTGGTCGTGCCCGTCGTCGTGGTCACCGAACTCGAGGCCAAGCGCACCCACCCTGAGCTGGGCTACTTCGCCCGCTCGGCGCTGCGCCTGCTCGACGATCTGCGCGTGCGCCACGGGCGTCTCGACGAGCCCATCCCCGTGGGCGAATCCGGTGGCACGGTGCGCGTCGAGCTGAACCACAGTGACCCCTCCGTCCTCCCGAGCGGGCTCCAGCTAGGCGATAACGACACGCGGATCCTGGCTGTCGCCCGCAACCTTGCTGCCGATGGGCACGACGTTGTGCTCGTGAGCAAGGACCTGCCAATGCGCGTCAAGGCCTCGTCAGTGGGGCTCACGGCCGAGGAGTACCGCGCCGAGCTCGTGGTGGAGTCCGGGTGGACGGGCACGGCGGAGGTCGATATCGCGGCCGATGTCCTGGACTGTCTGTACGACGACACGGTGATCGACCTCGATGTCGCGCGCGAACTGCCCTGCCACACGGGCCTCGTACTGGTCTCCGACCGGGGCAGCGCCCTGGGCCGAGTCACGCCGGAAAAGCGGGTGCGCCTCGTGCGCGGTGACCGCGAGGCCTTCGGCCTGCACGGCCGGAGTGCCGAGCAGCGCATCGCCTTGGACCTGCTGCTCGATCCCGAGATCGGCATCGTCTCCCTGGGCGGGCGAGCGGGGACGGGGAAGAGCGCCCTGGCCCTGTGCGCCGGGCTCGAGGCGGTCCTCGAGCGTCGCCAGCACCGCAAGGTGGTCGTCTTCCGTCCCCTCTACGCCGTGGGAGGCCAGGACCTCGGCTACCTCCCGGGCACCGAGAACGAGAAGATGTCTCCCTGGGCCCAGGCGGTCTTCGACACCCTCGGCGCCGTGACCACCTCCGAGGTCGTCGAGGAGGTCCTCGACCGGGGCATGCTCGAAGTGCTTCCCCTGACCCATATCCGCGGCAGGTCGCTGCACGATGCCTTCGTCATCGTCGACGAGGCACAGTCGCTGGAGCGCAATGTCCTCCTCACGGTCCTGTCGCGGATCGGCCGGGATTCCCGGGTCGTGCTCACCCATGACGTTGCCCAGCGGGACAACCTCCGGGTCGGCCGGCACGACGGGGTGGTGGCCGTCGTGGAGAAGCTGAAGGGGCACCCGCTCTTTGCCCACATCACGCTCACCCGGTCGGAGCGGTCACCGATCGCCGCGCTGGTCACGGAGATGCTCGAGGATTTGTCGGTGTGAACTAGGTCACGGAATTTCCCCCATGAATCTGGGACATTCCGCCCGATTAATCCGGTTCATCCACTAGTTATCCACAGTCTCGTCGTTATCTGGGCGTGACATTTGCGGATTCGTTGGGCACGGTAGACCGGTGCTGACGACTACGAGATCTGCCCGAAGAGTGCTCGCCGCGACCCTGGCGGTCGCGCTGCTGGGCATTCCGACAGCCCTCGCTGCGCCGGCTGCTCTAGCCGCCCCGCGCAGCGAGGAACCCCCGCCCAACGAGCGCGCTCCGCGCGTGCCCACCCCGCCCGATCTCGGGGATACGCCGTGGACGACCGAGGCTGGTCGTGACATGAAGGGCTACCGGCTCAGCACCTACACCGGCAAGTACTACGACCGGTCGCGCGAGCAGTACCGCATCTGCGTGATCCAGCGCGAGAGCGGCGGCAACTACGATGAGCCCTCGGGTCCCTGGCGCGGGGCTTATCAGTTCAGCGACAGCCTCGCCGCTGGCGCCCTTCGGGCCATGCGGGCTGAGATCGTCGAGGTCTACGGCAATGCCGGCCGCCAGGCCCTCGAGTCCCTCGAGGGGACCCTCATCTACACCTGGCCACGCTTCTTCCAGGACGCCGCATTCTGGACCACCTTCAACAAGGGAGCCGGAGCCAGCCATTGGGCCGGCGGCAGTTGGTACTGCAACCCGGCGCGCAATGCCGAGCGCGGGTGGCCCAATCCGAACCGATGGAACTACTCGCCCCTCGAGCGTGGGTCGAAGGACCGCGCTGCCGACGTGACCGTCACCACGCGCGCCACGCCCGAGAGCAACCTGCGTCAGGCGCGTGCCTTCATTCGCGACCGCTACGGCTGGAAGTACCCCGAGTTCCGCGCGCTCAAGGCGATGTGGTGGCGCGAGAGCAATTGGCGCCATG
Organism: Candidatus Nanopelagicales bacterium; assembly: GCA_032117435.1. Classification (GTDB taxonomy): domain Bacteria; phylum Actinomycetota; class Actinomycetes; order S36-B12; family S36-B12; genus Mxb001. Next base: position 24,883 of record JAULZJ010000356.1, read on the forward strand.
ACGTGATCAATAACCACCCCAACGGTCCGTGGTACGGCCTGGGGCAGGTCAATGGCGGATTCATCCAGACGCGCGGCTACTCCATCAAGGAATACATGGGCTCACCGCTGGCGCAGATCAAGGTGGGGGCGGCGTACATCAAGCAGCGCTATGGATCGCCGACGAAGGCGTGGGCCTTCTGGCAGTCCAACGGCTGGTACTAGCTGGAGCGCCGTCAGCCTGAATCCGCGGGTGGCCCCACCTGGATGGTGCGCGCTACCGGCCTGAGCGTGTCGGCGAAGAAGTCATTGCCCTTGTCGTCCACGACGACAAAGGCCGGGAAGTCGACAACGTCGATCTTCCACACGGCCTCCATCCCCAGATCGGGGAAGTCGATGACCTCCACCGACCGGATGTTGTCCTGGGCGAGGATCGCCGCCGGGCCTCCGATTGAGCCGAGGTAGAAGCCGCCGTTCTCCTCGCAGGCCCTGGTCACCGCCGGGCTGCGATTGCCCTTGGCCAGCATGACGAGGGACCCGCCTGCCTTCTGGAACTCTTCGACGTAGGCGTCCATGCGCCCGGCCGTGGTCGGACCGAAGGAGCCCGACGGCAAGCCCTCGGGCGTCTTCGCGGGACCCGCGTAGTAGACCGCGTGGTCGCGCAGGTACTCCGGCATCGGCTCGCCTCGATCGAGCATCTCCTTGATGCGGGCATGTGCGATGTCGCGGGCGACGACCAGGGGCCCGGTGAGCGACACGCGCGTCTTGACCGGGAGTCGCGACAGTTGCTCGCGGATACCGGTCATCGGCTGGGTCAGGTCGATGTGGACGACCTCGCCGTCGTCCTCGTGCTCGACGTCGGGGAGGTACTGCGCGGGATCGGGCTCGAGTTGCTCGAGGAAGACACCCTCGGCCGTGATGCGCGCCAGGGCCTGGCGGTCGGCCGAGCAGGACACCGCGATGGCGACCGGCAGGGAGGCGCCGTGTCGCGGGAGCCGGATGACGCGTACATCGTGGCAGAAGTACTTGCCGCCGAACTGCGCCCCGATGCCGAATCCGCGCGTGAGCTCGAGGACTTCGGACTCCATCTCAAGGTCGCGGAAGCCGTGGGCATCCATGCTGCCGTGGACCGGGAGGGTGTCGAGGTAGCGGGCACTGGCGAGCTTGGCGACCTTGAGGGCGTACTCCGCGCTGGTGCCACCCACCACGATCGCGAGATGGTACGGCGGGCACGCCGCAGTGCCCAGTGAGCGCAGTGCGGTGTCGAGGAACTCGCGGAAGCGCGTGGGGTTGAGCAGCGCCTTGGTCTCCTGGTAGAGGAAGCTCTTGTTGGCCGATCCGCCGCCCTTGGCCATGTAGAGGAGCTCGTAGGAGAGCTCATGCCCGGGCTTGGTGTCGGCGTAGATCTCGATCTGTGCCGGCAGGTTGGTGCCGGTGTTGCGCTCATCCCACATGGTGAGTGGTGCCATCTGGGAGTAGCGGAGGTTGAGGTTGGCATAGGCGTCGTAGACGCCGCGGCTGATTGCCTCCTCGTCCGGCCCGTGCGTGAGCACCTGCTGGCCGCGCTTGCCGACGATGACGGCTGTGCCGGTGTCCTGGCACATGGGCAGTACTCCGCCGGCCGAGACATTGGCGTTCTTGAGCAGGTCCAGGGCCACGAAGCGGTCATTTGCACTGGCCTCGGGATCGTCGATGATCGTCCGCAGTTGGGCCAGGTGCCCGGGGCGCAGCAGGTGGGCGATGTCGTGCATGGCCTCGTAGGTGAGCAGGCGCAACGCCTCCGGCTCCACCTGCAGGAAGGCGCGCCCGCCGAGGTCGATCGTGCGCACACCGTCGGAGGTGATGAGGCGGTACGGCGTCTCATCGGGTCCCAGCGGCAGTGGGTCGACGTAGGCGAACTCGGGCATGGTCCCAGCCTAAGCGGTCGCGCTTCGGTAGGTTCGGCGCCGTGAATCCCCCCTGCATCGCGGTCCTGGGTGAGCGGATCGTCGACTTCGTGCCCGGGGAGGATCCCCAGGCCTATCGCGCGGTCGCGGGGGGATCGCCCGCCAACGTCGCGCTCGGCATCCGCCGCCTCGGTGGAGAGCCGGTGCTGCTCGGCCGTGCGGGCGATGATGGCCTCTCCGCCCTCCTCGATCGTGCGATCGTCGACAACGGCCTCTCGACGGCAGCGCTCCTGCGCCGCGAGGGCCCGAGCCTGCTCGCCGTATGCACGCGCAATGACGATGGCTCGGTGTCGTACTACTTCTACTACCAGGGCAGCCCGGACCTCCTGTGGGATGCCGATGATCTGGCGGAGGCGCTTGCAGCGGCGCGCGCGTCGGGAGCAAGCGCCTGGCACACCGGCTCGCTCGTGAGCTGGCTCGGCCCCGGTGTGGACGCGGTCCTGGCAGCTTGGCGGGCCGCGCACGAGCGCGGGGACCTCACCCTGAGCTACGACCCCAACGCTCGGCCGGGCACGGTGCCGCGCGAGGAGATGCGACGACGGGTGGAGGAATTCATCACCCTCTCCGACATCGTCAAGGTGAGCGACGAGGACATCGCCCACCTCTATCCGGACGAGACTGCCGAGGCAGTGTGCGCGCGATGGATCGATCAGGGTCCCGCGCTCGTGGTACTGACCCGTGGGGCGCAGGGACTCGCCGCCTGGCGTCCAGGTCGTCCGATGATCCAGGTGCCGGGCCGTCCCGTGCGTGTCGCCGACACGGTCGGGGCCGGCGACACGGTGACGGCGGCGCTTCTCGTCGGACTGGGTGACCGCGGTGCGCTCGGCGCCGGAGGGGATATCGCAGTGCTCGGAGACGATGAGCTGCACGCGATCCTGGAGAGTGCCGCGGTCGCTGCGGCGATCACCTGCTCCCGCGAGGGGGCGCAACCGCCGACGCGCGCCGAGGTCGACGCAGCGCTCTCGACCTAGTCGGCGTGGCCGAAGTCGACCACCGCGTACTTGCTCAGCTTGTCGAGACGGTGCTCGCTTGCCACTTCGCGAATCGTGCCGCTCTTGCTCCGCATGACGATCGAATGGGTCTGCAGTCCGTGGATGGAGTAGTGCACCCCGCGCATCAACTCGCCATCGGTGATCCCGGTGGCGCAGAAGAAGACATTGTCGCCGGTGACCAGGTCATCGGTGGAGAGCACTCGATCGAGGTCATGGCCCGCGTCGATGGCGCGCTGGCGCTCCTCCTCGTCGCGCGGCCATAGCTGGCCCTGGATGACGCCGCCGAGGCACTTCACTGCGCAGGCGGTGATGATGCCCTCCGGCGTACCGCCGATGCCCATGAGCAGGTCGACGCCGGTCCCCCTGCGCATGGCCATGATGGCGCCGGCGACGTCGCCGTCTGCGATGAACTTGATGCGGGCTCCCGCTTCGCGCACCTCGCTGACGAGATCGTCGTGCCGCGGGCGATCCAGGATGCAGACCGTGAGATCGGCCACGGCCATCCCCTTGGCCTTCGCCACCCGGTGCAGGTTGTCGCCGCAGGGAGCCGTGATGTCCACGACGTCTGCGGCCTCGGGTCCCGTGACGAGCTTGCGCATGTAGAAGACGGCGCTGGGGTCGTACATCGAGCCGCGCTCGGCCACGGCCAGCACGGAGATGGCGTTGGACATTCCCTTCGCGCACAGGGTGGTGCCGTCGATCGGGTCGACGGCCACGTCGACCTGGGGGCCGTTGCCATCTCCCACGCGCTCGCCATTGAAGAGCATGGGGGCGTCGTCCTTCTCGCCCTCCCCGATGACGACCACGCCGTCCATGGAAACGCTGCCGATGAGCTGGCGCATGGCGTTGACGGCCGCCCCGTCGGCGCCGTTCTTGTCGCCGCGGCCCACCCAGCGGGCGGCGGCCATGGCGGCCGCCTCCGTGACGCGCACGAGCTCGAGGGCGAGATTGCGGTCAGGGGTCTCCGTCACGCGCATGCCTGACTCTCTCATGGGCGATGGCCAAGGTGTGGGGCTCCGGATGATCGGGGACCATGGGGGCATGGCCAGCGATGCGAGTGCGCCCGAGTCGGGCGAAATCCTCCCCGGCCCGCGCGCCGAGGAGCCCGGTGCGCTCCGTCCCACCGGTCGCCCCAACGCGCGCCTGCGCCAGACGATCCGCGACATGGTGATCTCGCTCGCGGTCGTCTTCGTGGCGATCGGCGCCGTCATGCTCGTCACGTGGCGGCCGTCGCCCGAGCCGATCCGCGTCGTGGATCCGACTCCCGCGCTTCTGCAGGCACGCATCGAAGCGGACTACCCGGTCCTCTATCCCGCGGATCTCGACCCGTCGTGGCGGCCGACGAGTGCACGGTGGGAGGTCACGGAGGCTTCGGCGCCTGATCCCGCATGGCATGTCGGCTTCGTCACTCCCGAAGGCGCCTACGCACAGGTCGGCCAGACGTCCAGCGAGGAAGCGGCGTACGCCTCGCAGCAGATCGGCAATGCGCAGCCCGCAGGTGAATGGAATGGTTGGCTGCGCCACGACTCCGCAGACCAGCGAGCACTCGTGCGCGTGGATGACGGAATCACGGTGATCGTCTCGGGCACGGCCCCGTGGCCGACGCTGCAACTGCTCGCGGAGCGACTCAGCCCGACGGCTCTGCCGACTCCTGCTGCGCCGTAAGTCGGTCCTGGGCCCCGGCGAGCCACGCATCGCAGATCCGCGCGTACTCCTCGCCCTTCTCCCACAGTGCGAGCGCCTCCTCGAGCGTGGCATCGCCCGACTCCAGGGCGGCGACGATCTCCGCCAGTGCGGCGCGGGCCTCCTCGTAGCCCAGTGCCGGCAGCGTCGGATCGGGCTCGGGCTTCTTGGCCATGGGGTCAGGGTAGGTCCTCGCGGTCAGGGAATGTCCTGGACGGTGACGCCGAAGGAGCCCTGCGCCACGCGCACGGTCAGGTGCTCGCCCAATTCGACCTGGCCGGGGTCGCGGATGACGGTGCCGCTGCCTGATCGCAGGACGGCGTAGCCGCGGTCGAGGGTGGCGGCGGGGGAGAGGGCCACGAGCCGAGCGCGCAGGTGCGCGAGATCGGCGCTGCCCTGCTTGATGCGCTGGCTGACGCAACGACGCGTAGCGGCCGTCATGCGCTCGATGTCCTGCTGCTCCGACGCCAGCCTCCTCGTGAGCACCTGCCGTGCTCGCAGTCGCTGCTGCTGGATCCGGGTCGCCTCCTCGGCGAAGTCGGGGACGATGCGCTTTGCTGCATCCGTGGGAGTCGATGCCCGCAGGTCCGCCACGAGATCGACCAGCGGCACATCCTGCTCATGGCCGATGGCTGCCACGACGGGCGCGCGGGAGGCGACCACGGCGCGCACGAGGCGCTCGTTGCTGAAGGGGAGCAGGTCCTCCACGCTGCCCCCGCCGCGTGCGATGACGATGACATCGATGTCGGCGTCACGGTTGAGGTCTGCGAGCG
>JAULZJ010000357.1:0-5741 GCA_032117435.1 Candidatus Nanopelagicales bacterium
GAATCGTGGTCACGGGCGGCATCGTGCGCCTCACCGGGTCCGGCCTGGGCTGCCCCACCTGGCCGCAGTGCGCCGAGGGCTCCTACATCCCCACCTCACGCCAGGAGGAGTCCTGGCACAAGTACGTTGAGTTCGGCAATCGCCTGCTCACCTTCGTCCTCGCTGCGCTCGCCATTGCGGCACTCATCGGTGCATGGACATGGTGGCGACGTCAGCGACGGTCTGGCGGCCACGCCCGCGGCACGATCCTGACCCTGGCCGCAATCCCGCTCATCGGCACCGTGGTCCAGGCTCTCCTCGGCGGCGTGACGGTCCTGACCGGCCTCAACCCCTGGGCCGTGTCGGCTCACTTCCTTGTCTCAATGGTCATCATCGCCGGTTGCGTGGTCCTCGTCGTGCGCTCAGGCGAGCCCGGTGATGCTCCCGTCACGACGCTGGTGCGTCCCGAGGTGCGTTTGCTGGCGTGGGCCCTCGTGGGCGTCACGGCTGTGGTCGTCGTCCTCGGCGTCGTCGTGACGGGGAGCGGCCCCCACTCGGGGGACGCGGACACAGAGGCCCGTTTCGGCGTCGACCCACGCACCGTGTCCTGGCTGCACGCGGATGCCGTGCTCCTCTTCCTCGGGCTGACCGTGGGCCTCCTCGTGGCCCTGCGTGTCACGCATGCGCCGGCACGCGCCCAAAGACTCACCCTGACCCTCCTGGGCGTCTCCCTGGCGCAGGGGCTTGTCGGCTACGTGCAGTACTTCAGCGGCCTACCCTGGGTACTCGTCGCCATGCACATGCTCGGCGCCTGCCTTGTGTGGGCGTTGGCGATCTTCGTCATCCTGAGCATGTCGTCACGAGGAGTAACCGCCGTCACTTCCTCGACCGTCACGCAGTGACGAAGGGATCGATGGCCACCGCCAGGAAGAGCAGCGCCAGGTAGGTTATCGACCAGTGGAAGAGCCGCATGGGACGGGCATCGTCGGCTCGCGTGAGCGCTCTCCGGCGCAGCAGTTGCGCCTCCACGAGGAAGACTGCGCCCAGGACAACAGCGGCCGCGCCGTACACCCAGCCCATGGGCGCGATCGGAATGAGCAGGAGCGAGAAACCGACCATGATCCACGAATAGATCACGATGTGGCGGGTAACGGCTCGGATGTCGGCGACCACGGGGAGCATGGGGACTCCGGCGGCGGCGTAGTCATCCCGGTAGCGCAGCGACAGTGGCCAGTAGTGAGGTGGTGTCCACCAGAACACGATGAGGAATAGGACAACCGGCGCCCAGGTGAGGCCACCCGTCACCGCAGTCCAGGCGATGAGCACCGGCATGCAACCCGCAGCACCACCCCACACGATGTTCTGAGCGGTGCGCCGCTTGAGGAGCATGGTGTAGCCCACGACGTAGAACCCGATCGCAAGCGCCCCGAGCAGGGCGGAGAGCACATTGGCCAAGGTCGCGAGGACGATGATGCTCGCGATGGACAGGATGGTCGCCAGGATGATTCCGCCTCGCACCGACACGGCGCCGGAGGCAATGGGGCGCGCATGGGTCCGGGCCATGAGGGCATCGATATCGCGGTCGTAGACGCTATTGAACGCATTGGCTCCGGCCGCCGCGAGCCAACCACCGATGATCACGGCGACGGCCGAGCGCGGCTCGGGCCAGCCCCCTGCGGCCAGGATCATGGTCGGGATCGCGGTGACGAGGAGGAGCTCGATGATGCGAGGCTTCGTGATCGCGACGTAGTCGCGGACCCGCTGCCATACCCCGCCATCACGCTGCCCCGGTCGGTGCTCGACCTGGGCCATGGGTTCCCCTCGTGTCTGCGCGGAGGTATACCGCTGGGTAAGTGCACTCGAACTTCGCCCGCCAGTCTACCGATGCCCCTCGGGGGCGCGCCTCCCGTAGATAGGCTGCGCGCGTGACCAATGCCACTCCGCACCCTGCCCCCCTCCCCCTCATCGGCGAGGGAGACCTCACCTGGGACGACCTCGATCGGCGCACCGTGGCCACGATTCGCGCGCTGGCCATGGATGCCGTGCAGCGAGCTGGCAACGGACATCCCGGTACCGCAATGAGCCTCGCCCCCGCTGCCTACCTGGTGTTCCAGCGCTTCCTGCGCCACGACCCGCATGATCCCGCGTGGCTCGGTCGCGATCGCTTCGTACTGTCCTGCGGACACACGAGCCTGACTCTCTACATCCAGCTCTTCCTGTCCGGATACGGACTGGAACTGGCCGATCTGGAATCCTTCCGGACCGCCGGAAGCCTCACACCGGGTCATCCCGAGCACGGCCACACGGTGGGCGTGGAGACGACGACGGGTCCCCTGGGGCAGGGCATCGCCACCGCTGTCGGCATGGCGATGGCCTCGCGCTATCAGCGTGGGATGCTCGATCCGACAGCCCCCTGGGGATTCAGCCCCTTCGATCATCGGGTCTGGGTCATCGCCTCGGACGGGGACCTTCAGGAGGGCCTGTCCGGTGAGGCTTCCTCGCTCGCGGGCGTGCAACGGCTGGGCAATCTGACCGTCATCTGGGATGACAACCACGTATCCATCGAGGGCGATACCCGCGTGGCCTTCACGGAGGATGTGATCGCTCGATACGCCGCATACGGCTGGGACGTCCATTACGTCGGCATGACCCCGGATGGCGACGTGGACATCCTGGCGTTGGCCACGGCCCTCGAGGCCGCCTGCTCGCAGCAGGAGCGACCCACCTTCATCGCGATGCGCAGCACCATCGCCTGGCCGGCGCCGCGGGCACGTAACACCGCCAAGGCCCATGGCGCAGCACTCGGCGCTGACGAGGTCGCCGCTACCAAGGCGTTGCTGGGGCTCGACCCTGGCCGGCACTTCCAGGTGCCCGACGGCGTCCTCGCGCACGCGCGCAAGGTCGCCGATCGCGGGGCCGACCTACACCGACAATGGGATGCGGCCTACCAGGCCTGGCGCGCGTCGCACCCTGATCGTGCAGCGCTGCTGGATCGGCTTCTCGCGCACGAGCTTCCCGAAGGCCTGCCCGAGACGCTCCCGGATTTCGCGGCCGGTACCTCGATAGCGACGCGTGCTGCCTCGGGCAAGGTCATCAACGCCATCGCACAGGTGATGCCGGAGTTCTGGGGAGGCTCTGCCGATCTTGCCGAGTCCAACAACACGACTATCGAGGGAGGGCTCTCATTCCTGCCCGCGGGAAGCGGTGCGCGCGACGCATCCCCCTACGGGCGGATCATCCACTTCGGCATCCGCGAGCACGCGATGGGTGCGATCCTCAATGGCATCGCGCTGGAGGGACTCACTCGACCTTTCGGTGGCACGTTCCTCGTCTTCTCCGACTACATGCGCGGGGCAGTGCGCCTCGCGGCACTGATGCAGACACCCGTCGTCTACGTCTGGACCCACGACTCCGTGGGCCTGGGCGAGGACGGTCCGACACATCAGCCGATCGAGCACCTCTGGTCCCTTCGCGGCATTCCCGGGCTATCGATAGCGCGCCCCGCCGACGGCAATGAGACGGCCTGGACATGGCTGGAGACGCTTCGGCGAGCCACCCCCACCGGATTGATCCTGTCGCGCCAGGGGCTCCCCGTCATCGACCGGGCCGTGTACGCGCCGGCCAGCCAGACGGCACATGGCGCCTATGTCCTCGCGGAGGCCTCGGCAGACATGCGGGCCATCATCATCGCCACCGGATCCGAGGTGCACATCGCCCTCGCTGCCCGCGACCTCCTCGAAGCGGAGGGCGTTCCCACGCGCGTCGTCTCGGCACCCTGTCTCGAATGGTTCGAAGACCAGGATGCCGCGTACCGCGCTTCGGTACTCCCCGACAACGATGCCGTCCGGGTCGCCGTCGAGGCTGGTGCGACCTACGGGTGGTGGCGCTACGTCGGTACGCACGGTGCGGTCGTCGGGATCGACCATTTCGGCGCGAGCGCTGACGGAGCCCTCCTCCTCGAGGAGTTCGGCATCACCGCTGACGCGGTCGCACAGCAGGTCCGCGAACTCATCGCCCAGGGAGGCACCGCATGAGCGCACCCACACCGCTGGTCGCCCTCACCGGCGCAGGAGTATCCATCTGGCTCGACGACCTCGATCGTGAGCGCATCGCCTCCGGGGACCTGCAACGTCTCATCCACGATGATGAGGTCCGTGGGGTGACGACCAATCCCACCATCTTCGCCAAGGCCCTCTCCGGAGCCGGCTCCGCCTATGCCGATCAGGTGCGCGAGCTTGCGTCATCGGGGGCATCGGTCGACGATGCCGTCCGCGCACTGACAACGACCGACGTCCGCAACGCCTGCGACGTGTTCGCCGGCCTGTGGCGCTCCTCGGAGGGTGTCGACGGGCGTGTCTCCATCGAGGTGGACCCTCGACTCGCCCGCGATACCGACGGCACCATCCTGCAGGCACGCCTGCTCCACGGCATGGTCGACCGCGGTAATGTCCTCATCAAGATCCCCGGGACCGCGGAGGGACTGCCTGCCGTCACCGCGACGCTCGCGTCGGGGATCAGCGTCAACGTCACGCTGATCTTCAGCATCGAGCGCTACGCCGAGGTGCTGAATGCGTGGATGGCAGGCCTCGAGCAGGCCCACGCCCACGGCCACGATCTCGCCGCGATCGAATCCGTCGCCTCCTTCTTCGTCAGCCGCATGGATTCCGAAGTGGACAAGCGCCTCGCCGCCATCGACACACCACAAGCCCTTGCCCTGCAGGGCCACGCAGGCCTCGCGAGCGCCCGGCTGGCCTGGGGCGTGTACCAGGACGCGATCGCCTCGGACCGGTGGAAGTTGCTCGCGGCCCATGGCGCTCGCCCCCAGCGCCCCCTGTGGGCCTCAACCGGCGTGAAGGACCCCGCGTTCCCGCCGACGATGTACGTCATGGGCCTCGTCGCCCCCGGATGCGTCAACACCATGCCGGCCGCCACCCTGGCGGCGTGTGCTGAGTACACCGGGGACGTCGCTGACACCGTCACGGGCACCCAGGGGGTGTCCCGCGAGGTGTGGGATGCGCTTACGGCCTTGGGCATCGACGAACCCGAGGTATGCCAACTCCTCGAGAATGAGGGGGTCGTGAAATTCGAAGCCTCGTGGACCGAGCTCCTCGACACCGTCCGCACCGCCCTGGATGCAGCAGCACGCTTATGACCAATCCGCTGCGTGACCCTCGGGACCGACGACTCCCTAAGGTTGCCGGGCCGAGCGGTCTCGTTCTTTTCGGCGTGACCGGTGATCTCGCGCGTAAGAAGATCATGCCGGCGATCTATGACCTGGCCAATCGCGGACTTCTTCCGCCGGGCTTCGGCCTAGTCGGATTCGCACGACGCCAATGGGACGATGAGGACTTCGCAAAAGAGGTCCACGATGCCGTGCGCGAGCACGCCCGCACTCCCTTTCGCGAGGACGTCTGGGCACAACTCTCCGAGGGAATCCGCTTCGTCGAAGGCGACATCTCCGACCCGGACTCATATAGGCATCTCGCGCGCGTGGTCTCCGAGATGGACGAGCAGCGCGGGACGATGGGCAATCATGCCTTCTACCTATCGATTCCACCCGGCCTTTTCCCTGTCGTCGTAGAGCACCTCAAGTCGAGTGGACTGAGCGAGCGCAAGGGCCGGGAGTGGCGTCGCGTCGTCATCGAGAAACCCTTCGGCCATGACCTGGCCAGTGCGCAGGAACTCGATCGAGTGCTCAGCACTGCCTTTTCCCCGGATGAGATCTTCCGCATCGATCACTACCTCGGCAAGGAAACGGTTCA
>JAULZJ010000358.1:0-1956 GCA_032117435.1 Candidatus Nanopelagicales bacterium
AAAAAGACCACGGCAGATGGCGAAGCCCACGGCATCGCCCTCCGGGAGATCGCTCAGCATGGAGAGATAGGAGATGAGCGGGGTGCCGTCGAGGGCGAAATCCTCGGGCCGCACGATGTCTCCCAGGCGCGGCTCATCGGCACTCGTCACCGCCCCCTGGGCCTGCGGTGCCAGCATCGCCGACTCCTTTGACTTACGTCGAGCCATCCGGACCCCCTCCGGGACCAGGCTATAGCCGGTCTATAGACCGCGCGAGGGCCCATATCCCATGCCCGGAACCGGTAGACCTGTGTCGTCCGCCAGTCGCGGGGGTGGCGGAATGGGCTCGACTCGTCGCCTCCCACCGTGGGGGGGCGCGGTGCAGAGACGGCGAGTCGAGCCCCGCTCCTAGGCTGGGGCCATGTCCACCGCGCCGTCCACGGACCCCTACGCCACCCCGGAGCGACGCGCCCTGCGTGCCCTCGTCACCGATTTCACGGCCCGGGAGATCGCCCCGCACCTGCCCGACTGGGAGCGAGCCGGGGAGTTGCCACGGGAATTGCACCGCCAGGCGGCTGAGGCAGGGATCCTCGGGATCGGCTTCCCCGAGGACGTCGGCGGTTCGGGCGGGGATCTCATCGATGTCGTCGTGATGACGGAGGCCCTGCTCGAGGCCGGCGGGAGCGGTGGCGTGATCTCCGGACTTTTCAGTCACGGCATTGCACTGCCCCATGTGGTCGACGAGGTCCAGCGCCGGCACCAACGCGGTGACACATCGGGGGCCGCTGATCTAGTCGAACGCGTCATCGCGCCTGTGCTCCGAGGCGAGGCCATCGCGAGCCTTGCCGTGACCGAGCCCGACGGCGGATCCGACGTCGCCCGCCTGCGTACCCGGGCCGAGCGGGTCGACGATGGCTGGAAGGTCTCCGGCGCGAAGGTCTACATCACCTCTGGCGTGCGCGCCGACGTCGTCGTGGCCGCGGTGCGCACCGGCACTCCCGAGGATGGAGCTGCAGGCATCTCACTCGCTCTGCTCGACCCTCGCGCGCAGGGCTACGCCGCCCCGCGGGCTCTGGAGAAGATGGGCTGGTGGTGCAGTGACACCGCCGAATTGTCCTTCGACGCCGTGCGGGTGCCGGAGGCCGACCTCCTCGGTGAGGGCCAGGGATTCGCCTCCCTCGCCCGCCACTTCGTGTCCGAGCGCATCAGTATCGCCGTGACGGCGTACTCCACCGCGCAGCGCGCACTAGACCTCACCGTGGACTGGGCCCGCAAGCGAGAGACCTTCGGCCGGCCGCTCGTGTCTCGCCAGGTCGTGCGCCACACCCTCGTCGAGATGGCCCGGCAGGTGGATGTCGCCCGGGTCTACACGCGCGACGCGGCCCGGCGCTACGCCTCGGGCGAGGAAGTCATCCTTCCCGCTGTCCAGGCCAAGAAGACCGCCGTGGCGGCCTGCGAGTACGTCGTCGACAGGGCCGTGCAATTCCACGGCGGCATGGGCTACATGCGCGAGAGCGAAGTCGAGCGCCACTATCGCGATGCGCGCGTGCTCGGGATCGGCGGCGGTGCGACCGAGGTCATGGACGACCTCGCGGCTCGCCTGCTCGGCTACTAGCCGGTGCGCGTGACGACGTAGTCGCAGAGGGCCGTCAGGGCATCCCGGGGACTGCCCGGAGGCAGGCCGGTCAGGGTCTCGCGTGCCCGATCGGCCCACGCGCGCGCCTCACTTCGAGCCGTGTCGAGGGCGGGGTGATCGCGGAGGCGCTTGAGGGCCTCGGCGTGATCGTCGTCATCGTCGAGGGGCCGGGTGAGGAGGTCGCGCAGGCGCGGGTCGTCATCGGTCGCGAGAGCGATCAAGCCGGTGAGCGTGGGCACGCCCTCCCTCAGGTCAGTGCCGGGCACCTTTCCCGAGGCATCGGAGTCGCTCGCGATGTCGACGATGTCGTCAGCGAGCTGGAAGGCGACGCCGATCTGCTC
>JAULZJ010000359.1:0-2504 GCA_032117435.1 Candidatus Nanopelagicales bacterium
TTGTCGTAGCCGGGCACAGGCGAGACGACGAAGTCGCGATCAGCAGTCAGGGAGTACAGACAGCGCTTGGAGCGCACGACCTCACCGATGTCGGTGAAGGTGGAGCGCAGGAAGGTCGTCAGCCGATCCAGCATCGCCGGATCGAGCTCACCGGAGCGGTCGTCGCCCGTGACGATCGGCCCGCCGCAGTCCTCGGCGGCCTTCATCGTCATCTCCAGCGACGTGCCCGGGACGGCGTAGGGCGGAAAGCCGTAGAAGCTCGGGTCGTCCATCCAGATCCACAGCGGGAGGTCGGCGTACGACGGCGGGACGGTGACGTAGGTGATCTGCTCCTCGGTGACGGTGAGCGGGATCGGCCAGCCGAGCGGGGTGGTGAGCGCCGAGGTCCAGGCGTCAGCGGTGATGATGCAGCGATCGGCGGTGACGACGCCGTCGGAGGTGATGAGGCGAACGCCGGTGGCGCTCGGCTCGATCGACTCGACGCGCGTGCGATCGCGCAGGTCGGCGCCGCGCTCGCGGGCCAGTCGCTGCATGGTCGCGGTGCCGAGTCCGGCGGGGACGATGCTCGAGCGCTCCTGATAGAGGCTCACCGTGCCCTCGGGCGGGGCGAACTGCGGCCAGCGCTCGCGCAGCGCGGCGTTGTCCATCACCTCGTAGCCGATGCTGACCGCGTCCATGCTCTGCGTGTACGTCGTCATGTCGATTGCGGCACCGGGCGGGAAGAGATCGACTCCGCCGGTCTGCGTGACGAGGGGGATGCCGGAGTCAGCTTCGAGCTCGGCCCAGGCGTCGTACGCGCGGAAGGTGAGCTCGACGTAGTGGGGCGTGTGATAGCTGTGCCTGAGGATCCGCGAAGTGTCATGCGATGCCCCGCGCTCGTGACCGAGCGCGAACTGCTCGAGGCCGATGACGGAGTACCCGCGGCGCGTGGCCTCCCAGGCTGCGGCCGAGCCGAGTGCGCCGAGACCGACGATCGCGATGTTAGTCATGTGAGCCTCTCCAGGAGCCAGCGGCGGATATCCAGCGAATCATCCTCCATCGGGGCGTACCAGCCGCCCTGGAAGTAGCGCGAGGACATGCCGCGCTGCACGGACTCGCAGATCGCCCAGTCCTGGCGGTTGACCAGGTCCCACAGGTCGCCGGCATCCGACGGATCGAAGGTGCCCTTGGCTGTCTCGGTCGGATGGAAGAGCAGGTCGCACACGATGCGGGTGCGGTCCACGGCGAGCGGGGTGAGGTGGAAGGCCGCCGCGTGCTCGGCGGACAGGCTCAGCAGGAGGTTGGGGTAGACGAGCTCGCCCTTGTGCTTGACCCGCTCGTGCTCGTCGAGGTCGGGGAAGGGTGCGCGATCGGACGTGCCGCTCATGGTGAAGGTCCAGGCGCCCTCGCGGTGAGGAACGCCGTCCTCCCAGGGAATGTCCCTGCCGCCGCCGGCGAACGCCGGGACGAGTCGGGAGAGCTCGGGGTGCACGGGACCGCAGTGGTAGCACTCGTTGTAGTTCTCGGCGATGACCTTCCAGTTGGCGGCGACGTCGTAGGCGAAGCGCAGGCCGAGTTGCAGCTCGGAGAGCGGGTATCTCTGGACACGCTCCGGGATCGGGCCGAGTTGATCGAGCAGCGTCGTGCGCGGCGACTCAGCGACCCACAGCCAGCCGCCCCAGGAGTCGGCGGCGAGCGATGTGAGGTGGAAGTCGGCCGGATCGATGTCATCGGCGTGCGGTGCGTGCATGAGCGAGCCGTCGAGGGCGTAGGTCCAGGAGTGGTACGGGCAGCGCAGCGCTTTCACCCCGCAGGGGTGTGCGTCAGCGGGCATGAGCTGCGCACCGCGGTGGCGGCAGACGTTCGCGTGAGCGTGCAGCGAGCCGTCGTTAGTCACTAGGACCGACTCGCCGTAGAAGTCGACGACGGCGACGCGGTCGGGTGCGTCGAGGCCGAGCTCGTCGAGCCGGCCGATGCAGGTCCACTCGTGCCGCAACATCTCCCGCTCGCGCGCGAACTGCTCGGGGTCGACGTAGTGCTCCCGGGGGAGAGCGGCTTCCATGCCCGGAATTCTCCCTGCCGCTCGTCCCGCCAAGCGGGAGAAACGGTCGATTCGGGCCCGTTTCGAGGGTCGAATCGACCGTGCCTCCCCGCTAAATGGGTACTTTTCTTCAATCTCCCACGCTAGGAGATATCGTGGGAGGCATGACCGCAGCATCGGAGCCCACCTACTGGCGCGTGCGCCTCGATGACCGCCGCCGGCCGACCCTGCCGCCCGAGCTCCTCGCCGCAGCCCGCATCCCGGCCGGGGCGGAGCTCAACGCACGGGTGTCCAGCGACGGCGTGATCGTCCTGGAGACCCGCGACGCCGTCCTGGCGCGCATCCGCGAGCACATGTCCCCGCTGATGGGTGGCGCGAGCATGGTCGACGAGCTGCTGGCCGAGCGCCGCGCCGAGGCAGAGCGCGAGAACGCGTGAGCGTTCTCCTCGATGCGTCTGCATTACTCGCCTTCATCCAAGAGGAG
>JAULZJ010000360.1:0-6021 GCA_032117435.1 Candidatus Nanopelagicales bacterium
CGGTGTCGTCCCGATCCAGGACGGCCACGCCGCGAGGGCTCGAGCCGACAGGAATCGTCTTGATCTCGGCGTACGTCGACGGCGGCTCGATAGCGCGAGGTCGTGGACCTGGGGCAGGCCCGTCACCACCGTCTCCGCCAGTTCCCCCTTGGCCCGGGTCGGTGCTCACGAGGCAGATCTGGCCACCGGGCTGCGCGGTGACGCGGTACTGGGTGATCGGGGACGAGCCAGAGTTGGTCGGCGGATCGAACGTCACGCGCGCCGACTCGTAGCCGGGCTCGGCCCTAACGTTGGTCGGCGGCCCAGGCGGGAACGACGGCGGAGCCGGATTGCTATACGTGAAGGTGCCCGCGGAGGCAATTAGGCCGCCATTGAGCGTGACACTAAGGGGCACAGTGGCGCCAGCAGTCCCCGCGGGCACCGTGAAGGTCCAGGTGTTGCCCGAGCCAGGCGTCACTGCGGTGTTCTGAGAGTTGAACGACAGCGACGTGATAGTGCTGTCATCCATCTGATACCCAGCAGGGAGTCCCGTTACGTCAAGGGTCAGCGTCCCCGTGATGCCCGCGGTTCCGGACGTGGGCGCGAGTGCAACGCTCGTGCTCGCGATGACCGCTACCGTTCCGGCCGCTCCATTGTTGTAGTTCGCTACGTAGAGGAGTCCCCGCCGATCGAGAGCTAGGCCCGCCGGCTCGTTTCCCACGCTAACGCTGACCGAATCGTCGAGCGCCGTAGTGCTCATGACGGACACCGAATCGGTTCCCTGACGTGAAACGAAGAGGAGTGAAGCCGTGTCGTCGACAACGACCCCATAGGGCAACGCTCCTGCACCCATCGCAATCGTTGAGGAGACGAGGCCCGTGCGTCCATTGAGAACTGACACGCTATTTCCGGTGCGGTTCGCCACGTAGACCGTGTCGTCCGCCTGGTGGACGGCCACGCCCATAGGGCCCGCGCCAACGGTCGTCGGAGGCCCAACCACGGAAGCGTCTGCACCACGGATGATCGATACGGTGCCCGAACCATTGTTGGCCACGTAAACCGTGTCGTCACGCTGGTTGATGGCGATTCCGCGTGGCCCCGTTCCCACGGTGACGCTACTGGAGACGCTAGGTGCAGCTCCCCGGATCACCGACAGCTGGTCTCCTGCACCAGGATTACCCACGCCCGGGCGACCTACATAGACGGTGTCGTCGCCTTGGTTCACGGCAACGAAGCGCGGGTAGCCACCCACAGCAGTAAACGTGACGGCACGAGTCACTCCATCAATTACCGCGAGGGAGTCGTCTACAGGCGCAGATACGTAGACCGTGTCGTCCGTCTGATCGACGGCCACGGAATCCGACCCATTTCCCGTGACGATCGTGTCGTCAGTCAGCGATCCGGTGAAAGCGTTGATCACAGACGTGTTGTCCGTCTCCGTGTTGGCAACGTAAACAGTGTCGTCCGCGAGGTTCACAGCGACCCCGTTAGGCCCGCGCCCCACTGGGATCGTTTTGATCACGGCGTAGGTCGTACCGACCGGTCCAACGCGAGGCTGGAAGGATGGAGCCGCGACCGACGCTTGCGCAGTCATCAGGGTCGCCGCGACGACGGATCCAGCGGCGAGAGCCGCAACGGACCTCCGCAGTGACCGGGACCCGTAACCTGCGGTGGTCAGCCGACGGCGAACGATCACAATGAGCCTCCTCGAAGCGCGCTGCGTGCACGCTAGGGGCAACTGACCAATGCACGATCAATCCCGGAGGACATCCCCTGCCACGGGCACTTCACGAGGCGGACTGGCGGGGGACATCCATCGGAAGGGACACGCAAAGCCTGGTCCGGCCATCGGCAGAGTCGCGACTCCAGATCAGCGCACAGTCGTCGAGGAGGCGGGTGCCGAGTCCGGTGCCTAAGCCCGCCTCCCCCGCCCCGTCGTCGATCAACTCGAGATTGAACTCCCGATCCCCGACCTCCGCGACGATCTCGACGACGCGGGCCTTGCCATGTCGTTGGGCATTGGAGACGGCCTCCGCCACGATCTCGACAGCGATCTCACCGCACACCGGGTCCGCGTCGATCGCACTGACCACGGATGGCGATGCACTAACCCGAACTTCACACAGACCTTCCCACGTCGTCTCAACGCGCGAGATACCCGCCGACCAGGAGGCATCAGCATTCGTGGCACCCGGCTCGAGCAGGTCCACCAGTTGCTCGCGCAGATCCTGCACATCAAGTGAGTCCTGCGATCGCAGGCGCTGCACGGCAATGGCGATGGCGCTCTGGACCGGGCCATGCAGCGCACGGGCCATCCCGCGCTGCTGAGTCCACTGGATCATGTGTAGGCGCTTGACCCGCCAGGCCAACTCTGCATCGACCTCCTGCAACTCGGAAATGGTGGCCCTGAGCTCGTCAAGGGCGGCGCGGGCGACGACGATCGGCAGACCGAAGACGCAGAGGATGAAGGCCGAGGATGCCGGCAGCGGGGGGCGGTAATCACCACCCGAGAGGGCCCATTGGATCGCACCGCCGACAAGTGCGCCGGCCGCTCCCACCGTGACGGTGACTATCGTCACGCGGAGCACGAGCGGGCCGGAGGCCAGGACGACACCGAGCAGGCGGTTGGCTAACCAGAGGATGACTGCAGCTAATGCAAGCGCGAGCCCCGCGTAGACGAGCGCTACTGGCCAGCCCGCCGCACCGCTAAGGAAGGTGACGTAGATCGGGCTAATGCAGACGACCATCGCCACTGGCATGAGCGGCATCCCGGACGCGGCACGATCGAGGATGGCGGCGAAGCGGATGCGCCCGACCCGGCTGGGGGGTGGAGACCACGAGGGGATTGCCTGCGCCAGGTCGTGGCTGAGAGGCCGGACGACATCGGCCGCGAGGTGCTCCAGCCTCTCGGCCTGAGTCCCCGGCTCGGCAGCGGCGAGTGCTGCCAGGAGCTCCGACTCCACCCGCGCCACCGCGGCCTCGTCACCTTGCTCCAGTCGCTCCACGACACGCTCGCGGGCCGCCGTCAACTGCTCGAGCTGATCCAGCAGGTCGGCACGCACTCGGCGGTAGTCCCGCGTCGCGGAGACGATGAGTGCTACGACGGAAAGGATGATGACGGCCGCGGCGGCACCGGTGATGACACGAGTGGGCAGCACCGACCAGCTCGCACCGAGGAGGGCGACGAAGATCGCACTCGCGACCACCCCTCGAATGACCCCCGCCACAGCGAAGGCGAGGACGGTCGCGACGGGCCGAGGCTTCTCCCAGCCATGGCGCAGCACTGTCGCCCGGAAGAGCAGAAGCCAGGCGAAGACCAGTGCCTGGGAGGCGACCAGCACGAGCATGCGCGGCCAGAAGGTTGCTCCGACGTCGAATCCGGTGGAGAAGGTGACGACGGCGTTGGCCACGAGGACGACCCAGAAGGAGGGCCAGGAGACCGCATCGGGGGTGCCGATGCGGCGTAGCAGCTCCCGGGCCCTGGTCACTGTCGCTCAGGGACGCCGACCACCGCGACATAGCGGCGCACGGCCTCGACGCGGGGATTGATAGGCCCACGCCCATCGATGTCCATCGCCTGCAGGATGCTCGCCACCCACCGCTCCACGCTGGAGCGACTGGCCCCCTTGAGGTCAGCGATGGCGTCGTTGGTGTAGCCGAGAGCCATGAGTCGGAGGATGTCCTGCTGCTGCTCGGTGAGATTGCCCAAGGGGCGAGAAGGGTCGGTGTCGTCGCGGACTTCCAGCGCTTTGTCACGGAGCACCTGCTCGATCGCGACGACGAGGAACTTCGGGTCGCTCACCTTGTCCTTGCGCAGGAAGCCGCAGTTGGGGGGTACCTCGTAATCCCCCAGACCCGCATTGCGCAGGTCGGGGTATCGAGTCAGCAGGATGAGCGCGATATCGGGGCGTGTCTGATGCAGCACCGTGGCGAGATCTGCACCCGTCGGCCCCGGGCCGAGCGACAGGTCGATGAGCACGCAGTCGGGGTCGATCTCATCGACGAGCCTGCGCGCTGACTTGACGTCGCTGGCGACGTAGGGCTCGAAACCCTCCTCGGTGAGGACGCGCGCGAGGAGGGTGGCCATCATGACGTCGTCCTCCACCACGAGCAGCCGGCGGCGGAACGACGGACCGTCCTCGCTACCCCTCATGGCGTGAGGCTAGGGCTAACCCCGCCCGAGTCCTGGCGTGACGGGAGAAATCCGCAGTCTGACGATTGGCGGTGGCTAGCGCAGGAGGGAGGGTACGTCGACGACCCCACAGACCGCTTCCCAGATCTCGCGGGTCTCGATACCGGCGGCAATCGCCTGCTCGGCCGTGCGGCCATCCAGAGCCGAGAGGGAGTAGTCGCGCGCCCAGGAGCGGGCATAGTCGGGCCCGAAGAGGGCCTCCATCCGCTCCCAGAAGTCCGTCAGCCGCACGGGGCCAGTCTGCCCCACGTGGTCAGCTGACGTCGGACTGCCACGGGTCAATCAGTCGCAGCCCCAGCCCGGTGAAGTCCTTTGTGTTGCGCGTAGCAAGCGGGCAATCACGTGTGAGGCACATCGCCGCGATCAACGCGTCGGCGAGTCCGACGGGCTTGCCTTGGACACGGCGAGCAGCGAGCACCGCTCCTGCAACCTCAGCCTCGCGGGCGCCCACGGCGAGGATCCGGTCGCCCCAGGCACTGGCAAGGGAGCTCCATGCTGCGGCGAGAGCCGTGCGTCGCGCGCCTTCCGGGAGCAGTGCGATGCCGAAACGAATCTCCGCAACGGTCACGGCCGTGAGGTGCACTGACGATGCCTCGACTGTCTGGAGCCATGACATGACTTTGCGATTCGGGGAGGGCGCCAGCACCTCGGAGATGACGTTGGTGTCGAAGACAATCACGCGAAGGGGTCTCGCATGCCTGACTCGCGTGCAGGCAGTTGGAGCTCCTCACCGCCGAGGATTGCCCTCATCTCGTCAAGGGTCTCGAGAAGGTTGCGCTCGATAGGGGAATCCACCGCCGCACTCAGGATGGCGCGAGCCTCCGCCTCCATCGAGCGTCCGTGGAGGGCAGCGCGCACGCGCAACTTGTCGCGGACCCCCTCGTCGAGGTTGCGAATCGTCATCACGGCCATGACTGCATTGTTGGCATTGCCTGCACTGCAGTCAAGTCGGGTTCGCCGAGCCCCGGGCGGCCGACTCCATCAGGATGGGCCGGTGCCCGACTTCTCCCCCGCGACCCAGGGGTGGTTCGAGGCGGCCTTCGCCGCTCCGACCCCGGCTCAGGCCCTCGCCTGGGAAGCCATCGCTGAAGGGCGCGACACCCTGGTCGTGGCCCCCACCGGGTCGGGCAAGACCCTCGCAGCATTCCTCTCAGCCATCGACAACCTCGTGCGCGACCCTGCCGACCGCGACCAGGTCACGGGTCCGCGCGTTCTCTACATCTCCCCGCTCAAGGCGCTCGCCGTCGATATCGAGCGCAACCTGCGCGCGCCGCTCGCCGGTATCCAGCGCGAATCCGAGCGACGGGGACTGACGCCGCCTGACATCCGGGTCGGCGTACGCACGGGAGATACCCCCGCGGACGAGCGCCGTCGCATGACAACCTCCCCACCGGACATCCTCATCACCACACCGGAGTCGCTCTTCCTGCTGCTCACCTCGCAGGCGCGATCGATCCTCGGCGACGTGCGCACCGTGATCATCGACGAGATCCACGCACTCGCGGGCACCAAGCGCGGCGCGCACCTGGCCGTCAGCCTCGAGCGCCTGGACATCCTCAACTCCCGCCCGACCCAACGCATCGGACTCTCCGCCACCGTCGAGCCACACACCGAGGTCGCGCAATTCCTGCGCCCGCCGGGCCCCGGGGTCGCCATCGTCGCCCCGCCCTCGGAAAAGTCCTGGGACCTCGCCGTCGTCGTGCCCGTCCCCGATATGACCGCGATGGGCGAGGAGCTCGACATCGATGGGTCCGCTGCAGCCGACCCGCGCCGCACGTCGATCTGGCCGCATGTCGAGGAGCGCGTCGTCGACCTGGTCTCGCAGGAGCGCTCGAGCATCGTCTTCGCCA